>CAKZKY010000511.1 GCA_937124575.1 uncultured Pseudomonadota bacterium
GAAACCTGTTCTTTAAGACGGCTGAGGATATTGACGACTTCCTCAATGACGATAGCCGCTAATCCTTGAGTGGGTTCGTCTATTAAAAGGAGTTTTGGGTCTCCAACTAAGGCGCGACCAACCAAGAGAATCTGCCTCTGTCCACCACTCAGCTGGCCGGCCTTTGTTTTCAGGAAGTCTTTAATTTTTGGATAGATGCTGATTACCTTTTCCAAAGAAGTATCGATGGGTTCCCTGCTTGCGAAAGCGGCAAGCTCAATATTCTCTCGAACGGTCAAATTCCCGAAAACCTTCTTTTCCTGACCGACATATCGCAATCCTTTCAGATAATGCTCTTCAGGAGGTAGATTCGATATTTCTTTCCCTTCATAGATGATGGAACCCATTTGGGGCTTTAAAAGACCAATGACGGTTTTCAGCAGGGTCGTCTTCCCTGCTCCGTTTCGGCCGATGAGGAACGCCATCTGTCCCTTCTCAATATCCAGAGAGACATCATGTAATACCTTCGCATGGCCATAAGCGACATCAATATTTTTTATCTGCAGCATAACCTTCCTTTTTTAAGAGTTTTTATGACGACCTCTTTTCCTCAAAAAAGAAATATGAATGGCTCTTATACAGTTATTTCTGCCTTTCCCCAGTAGCACTCTCTTACGGATGGGTCGCAAAGAACCTTGTTTGGGTCTCCCTCACAGATGAGATGCCCTTCGTTCATGACACAGAGACGGTTCACAAGATTTAGGATCTTCGAAACTTTGTGTTCGATGATGCACAATGTTAGGTCTTTCTTGATTTGCTGAAGGAGATTGACCACGTCTGAAATCTCTGCATCACTCAGTCCAGACAGGGGTTCATCTAAGAGCAGAAGTTTCGGGTTTAGAGAGAGGGCGATTCCAATCTCCAGCATCCTTTTTGAGCCATAGGATAGCTCAGAGGTTGGAGTCCAAGCCTTACTTTGGAGTCCCACAAGTTCTAATCCCTTTAAACATCTTTCTAAAATATCCTCATTCTTTGCTGATGAAAAAAAGAATTTTCGAGAGGAAGGATACCCTTCTTTGAACCGGATGTGGGAGAGTACAAGATTTTCCCAAACAGTCATTGAATTAAATACGGAAACAAGCTGAAAGGTCCGGACCATTCCTTTCATGACCCTGAGGTGTGGAGGGAGGTCTGTAATGTCATCACCCAAAAAGGTAATGCGTCCGCCGGTGGGGGGAAAGAACCCTGAAAGTAGATTGAAGAGAGTCGTCTTTCCCGACCCATTGGGACCAATGAGGCCCGTCACCTCACTTGGCCTGATTGAGAAAAATACCTTATTGACGGCAATGAGACCCCCAAAATGCTTGCTCAATCCTTCCGCTTTAAGAATTTCTGACATAGGTATCCCTTCTTCGAATGAGATCTTCAGCTTCTACCTTAGTAGAACCCAAAACCATTCTTTGAAAGAATGGGGAAGGGAATTATCACCTCCCCCATTCTTTTTCTATATTACCAACCCATATCTTTTAAAGGAAGGCACAATTCCCCGCCCATATAGATGTCAACCACTTTGGCAATATCCCATTTATCTTTTCTTTCTCTGGGGGGTTTGCCGTCAACAATAAACTTGGCATACTTATAGGAAGTCCTTCCATCGATCCGCCATGCAGCCGGTCCCTTCACACTCATAAACCTGGGATAGTCCATCAGAGCTTTGTAGACTTTGCCCGGGTCCATAGAGTTTGCAACTTCAATACCCCTGAGGGTTTCTTGCATGCCAAGATAGGCGTATACGGCAAAGGGATCGGGCGGTTCACCATATTCCTTTCTCCAGGCTGCTGTCAATTTATCAACCGCACTTGCGGTCTCCGGATCTTTATCTTTGATACCGGCCAAATCATGGTACCACCACATCCCTACAGTTACCCCTTCAAGGGCCTCAGGCGGGATACCCACTCCAAAAGCAGTTATCATCGAGTTAAAGTAGATCTTCATGTCTTTTTTGAGCCCCAGTTCATGGGTCTGTTTCAGAACATTGATGGCATCAGCTCCCCAATGCCCCATCATCAAAACGTCGGGTTTAGTTTCTTTAACCTTGATGAGATAAGACGTGAAGTCAGGAATTCCCACTGGAGACCACATCGGAGTAATCTTGATATCCGGGTACTTGGCCTTGAAAACTGAAAGAGCCCCCTTGGAGGCACCATGGCCATAAGCATAATCCGGAAGGAAAAGGACGATATGTTTTGGTTTATAAGTTTTGGATACGTAATCTGCACTTATTCTTCCAATCCCGTCTACAGCACCAAGGGGAGAAATGTAGTACGGAGCTTTTGTGTCTTTTCGAAAAGTCACCTCCTCCACACCATTGGTTGCCATAAACAAGGCACTACCATCACGGATCTGAACATTGATAGCTTGGCTTACATGGGCAAATGTTCCTCCGACAATCAGTTTGTTACCCGCTTCGACCAATTCTCGCAGTCTTCGAATAGCAACGTCCGGTTTGGTCTCATCATCGCGAATCACTGGCTCCACCTTCACTCTCTTTCCTTCGAGCATCAAACCACCCTTGTCATTGACCTCTTTGATCGCCAGCTTGATGCCATCTAACTGAACCTTTGCAACGGCAGCCCCAGGTCCTGTTACAGAATACAATACTCCGACCTTGACCTGCGCAAAGGAGGTGCCCATCGAACTCAATAGAAAAAGACAGGAGATCAAACCTACCATAGAAAATAATCGATATTTCTTAACCATCTTAACTACCTCCTTTCTTAATCTGTTCCAACATGAAAAAATCATACCCTTCATCTTCGCTACCTCTTTTTAACGAGAAGCGGGCGTCTCCACAAAATCGATCTTTTTCCATCCTGTCAACTCAATTTTTTTAGTTAACTTGGGTGCCATATCGAACCATCTCACGAGGTAATCTGCTTCCATGTGATCGACCTTCCAGGCTTTAAAATCATACCAATTTTCGTAAAACATTATTTTCTTTTTATTGGGAGCCATCGTATTCATATCCAGATTCACATGCATATCGTAGTTGATACAGCCCGCCTCGGTATGGGTAAGTGGCACCAAGCTCATCATCTCTTTAAAGGCTCGATCCACACAATCGACTTTGTCGAGCGGGGGATCACATTTCTCCTTTACATCGACGATTGCTAAAAGTGTATATTGTTCCCTCGGGTCTGGAAGTTCCTTTCCACGGAAGTTGGGATTGGTGGGTAAGTCCACCATTTCCCAAATAAAGAGCTCGATTTTTTCGGTAACCCTTGGGGCCATATCGAACCAATCTTTCAAATAGGGCATCTTCATATGTAAGTCCCAATCCTCTCGGCTGCGAAAGTTTTCATAAAACATATACATCCTCGGGTTTTCCACCATGTAGTCATACCAATCCACGCCCACGTTAACATGCATATCATACTGGATACAGCCTGGTTCTCTCCGGGTAAGGGGAACGAGTTTAAGCAATTCCTTCTTTACGACATCCTCAAATCCAGGTTTTACATAAACGATTGCCAAGACTGTTAGCTTCTTATTATCCCCTGCGAAGGAAGGGTTCAGAGCTAATAGGAGTAACGCTACTACCATCATCAGATATAGAACTTTTCTGATCAGCATATCTTCATTTCCCCCTTTCTTTAAAAATGAGCCGGAAGATTTCGCCTAACGTTTAACTTGTGTACCAAACTTCCTATAAACATCATCCCTTTAAAAATAATTACCTAAAGCCTTTCCCACCTCCTTTCTCCGATCAGACCAGCTTCATTGAAACTTTTATGGCAAGATTTCCAATTCAAATCTCATCATAGATCAGGAGCTATTTCTCTGAAGCTGCGGAAAGTGCCCTCATTTAAAGCTGTCTGATGCGAAAGTTCCCCTGTTCGTCAGTATACCGTTCGGTCTTAACCCCTTCCAAAACGGTCAGGCTAATCTCAGCCCGATAGGCTACGACGCTTCCGGGTTCCAGATGGCCAATATATATGGCCTTACTATCCCAATCAAAAACGCTGATGTGGACATGGGGATTACCCCCGATGACCGAACCTTGAACGCTTCCCAGTTCAATCGGCCCAGTGAAGTTCCAGAACTTTTCCACGACTGGAATACCGGTATTGGTAATGGTGTGAAGGTGCACCCGTTGCAAAGAACCGATCCCACCCGTGATCGCAGCGGTATCAATCTGCTCCTTTTTCACCACTTCCTGTAATCCTTCGAGAAGTAGGTCATCTCTGTCAAACATGATGAGTATTGTCCGTGGTGTCGTTTTCGTCACAAAATACTGCATTTAGGCTCCTCCTTTTAATTATTCGATTTTCTATCTACCATCCCCTATTGATGGAAGGATTGGTGTCTGATCTCTCCCCTGGAGATAACGGTCTTCACCCTTTTCAGCGCGCCGATATCCTCCAGCGGATCTCCTTCTACCCCAATGATGTCAGCGAACTTTCCTGATCCAAGCGTTCCAACGCTTTCTTCAAGTCCACAAACCCGAGCGGCATGGTAGGTCGCTGCCATAATAGCCTGATTGGGGGTTGCGCCGAAATCGATCAGATATTGAATCTCTTGGGACAACCCACCATGCATGCCATCTGTGCCCACAGCGAATTTAACACCCGCCTGAATTATAGCTCTCATTCGCTGGCCGACTTCCTCTCGTTGGCGCAAATGGCCATCGATAAGATAAGATGGGAGGGTCTGAATCCGAGCATCGGTAAAGAAGACGCTGGGCGTCATAACCAGCCAACGATCGGACTTAATAAGGAGATCAATTTCTCGGTCTGTTAAAAAATAGCCGTGCTCAATCGTATCGATCCCTGCCTCAAGCGCCCATTCTAAACCGACACCACCAATGCAGTGACAGGTGATTGGAACCCCCACTCTATGAGCTTCATCAACTGCAGCCTGGATCTCCTCCTTTGAAAAGTAGCAGGGGATCCCCTTCGGGCTGCGGAGAGTTCCAGTAATGAAGATCTTTATGATGTCCGCCCCCTGAGCCAGGTTTTCCCTCACTGCGGTTCGAATCTGCTCAACTCCATTGAACGGGTATCCTACAAAACCATGACCATGGAGAGCGCGGATTCCTCTTGTAGCAACAAGAAGACGAGGGCCTTCAATCCATCCCTCTTCGATTGCCTTTCTGCATCTTAAATCCAAGAACTCTTTATCACCTAAGCACCTGGAGGTGGTAACCCCGGAGCGGAGATCGATTTTCAAAGTTTCACAGGCACGGAGGGTAAGGGTTGGGATTGGATCGGACATCCGATAAAGATAATTTTCAAGCCTTGGATCAAGAGAAAGATGATTGTGACAGTCGATCAGTCCGGGGAGAAGGGTTTGGTCACTACAGTCTAT
>CAKZKY010000512.1 GCA_937124575.1 uncultured Pseudomonadota bacterium
CCTCTGCTAGTGACATGATAGACCGCACCTGGAAATTCTATGCGCAATGGACGTGCCATGGTTATCCTATACTACAAGATCAATGCCCATGTCAACAAAATAGACCTGACCCCATTAGTGAGACATTAGATTAGATGACACTTTGATTCGCAACTTTTGTCGAATATCCCGACAAAATTGTCGTAATCTACAACTATTCAAAATTATAAAGATTTCCGGATTAAACACAACTCTCGACCGGCAGGATTCAGTCGGTTCTTCGTCCTGAATATGGAAAGGGTTATGGCAAGATGGGAGATCATTTAGAAAATCATATGGGGTGAAACAAATTGACAACACTGAAGAAATCGAACTGGTAAGCTCCGAAACTGCTTGTGACGCCGTGGTTTAAAAATGATTGGCATAGGTCTTGCTCAATTCAATTATACATTTTAAATTATTATTTAAATTTAAGAAAAAAAAACCGACTGGGTGAGGATTAAGATGAAAGTCCGAAGAGAAGATGCAGTAAGAACAAGAAAAAAACTGCTAACAGCGGCAAGCGAAGTTTTCGCGCAAAAGGGTTACCGGGATGGAACGATTGCTGAAATCTGCGAAAGGGCCAGGGCAAACGTTGCGGCTGTAAATTACCATTTCGGCGATAAAGAAACGCTCTACAAGGAAGCCTGGCGACATTGCTTCTATGAATCCATTAAATCACATCCCCCGGATGGTGGTGTGAGCGAGGATGCACCACCTGAAGAACGTCTCCGGGGAAGAATTGTGGCCCTTTTAAGTCGGATTGCTGACAAAAACAACAGGGAGTTCTGGTTTGTTCAGAAAGAGCTTGCTAACCCAACCGGCCTTTTAGATGAAGTTATTCAAAAAGAAATCTGGCCTCTCCGTGAAAAGATGGAGAACCTGATACGGGAGCTCCTGGGTCCACATTCTTCAGACATGCAGGTTCGATTCTGTACGATAAGCATCATAAGTCAGTGCATCAATCCCATGGTTGCAATGAATAGAAGGATGGAGAAGCAAGAAGGCAAGGATGGTCCTCCGGGAATTGAGGATATTGAGGCCTATTCTAATCACGTTTTGAAATTCTCGCTTGGTGGAATTCGTGCCATTCGCGATGATATTGAAAGGGCACGAAGGCGAGGCAAGTGTCAGGGGAGAGGCAGAAATCCCCGACAAAAGGATTAACTCATGGAGGTTTTTAATAAAACTATTTTCGTTCGAGCGATCTTTTGCCTCTCTGTGGTGCTAGGGGCTCAGATCATTGCGGGCTGTGCTACTGTAGGGCCTGATTATGTTCCACCCAAGACATCGGTATCCAAGAGTTGGCATACTCAACTCAAAGGTGGCCTGATTGCCGAGGAGGCAGATCCCCAGACTTTGGCCGGTTGGTGGAAGACACTCAACGATTCGGAACTGTCAAGTCTGATTGACCGGGCACTTCTGGACAACCTCGATCTGAAGAAGGCTCAAGCGCGGGTTCGTGAGGCGCGTGCTCGACGTGCCGTCGCAAAGGCTGATCTCTTTCCTACTCTCGACACCACGGGTTCTGCAACATGGAGTCGTATCAGCAAGGACAAGGGATCCGGCAAGACCAGTGATCTTTATACTGCAGGTTTCGATGCCGGGTGGGAGCTGGATATCTTTGGTGGCGTCCGTCGATCCGTTGAGGCGGCCACAGCAGAGCTTCAGGCCACTGAGGAGGATTTGCGCGATATACTTGTCACCCTGCTCGCAGAGGTGGCTTTGAACTATGTAGAGGTGCGAACTTTTCAGAACCGGCTTACGGTGGCAGAAGCAAACCTGGAGGCACAAAGTGAGACCTATCAGTTGACCCAATGGAGGTATCAGGCAGGTCTTTGCGATGAGTTGGCAGTTGAGCAGGCTCGATATAACCTTGAAAACACCCGTTCTCAAATACCGAGCCTGCGTACCGGGCTGGAGGAGGCTATGAACCGCATTGCAGTGCTCCTGGGAGAAGAGCCGGGCAAGGTTCATGCAGAACTGGAGAAGCGAGAACCTGTTCCGGTCACGCCACTGAATGTTGCGGTGGGAGTGCCGGCAGATCTCCTGCGGCGGCGGCCCGACGTACGCCGCGTTGAACGAGAGCTTGCTGCACAGACGGCACGGGTTGGGGTGGCCACGGCGGACCTCTACCCTAAATTCACGTTGAGCGGATCCATTGGTTTGGAACTCCTCTCCTTAAGGAATCTGTCTTCTTCAGGGGTTTGGAATCTCAGCGGTGGTCCTAAAATCACCTGGGCAATTTTTAGGGCCGGAGCTATTCGCCAAAACATCGAGGTGCAGTCAGCCCTCCAAGAGCAGTATCTGATTGCCTATGAATCCGCTGTGCTCAGCGCCCTGGAGGAGGTCGAAAATTCACTCGTTGCCTATTCAGAGGAACAACAGCGAAGACAGTCATTGAGGAAGGCGGCAGAGGCAGCCCAAAAGGCGGTAAATCTGGCCCAGCAAAAGTTCCAGTCAGGCTTGACAGATTTCAGCAACGTCCTGGAAGCACAGCGTTCACTCCTTTCATTCCAGGATCAACTGGTCCAGAGCGAAGGGACTGTAACCTCCAATCTGGTTCGTCTATACAAGGCACTCGGAGGCGGATGGACATCAATGGTTCCTGATGGGGAATCAATAGCTTATGAAACGGAGAGAAAAAATGAAGCCAAAGATTAATTCGGATTTAGATATTGTACAAACCCTGGAGATAGATCAATCCTCGGGGCGTAGAAAGGGTCTGAAGCGATGGTTCATCATAGCTCTCCTTGTGATAGTTACCGTGATAACTATTTTGTTCTGGAAGAAGATGGAGAATTCCAATTCGGTGCAGTACAGAACCCAGGAGATAGTGCGGGGAAATCTGACGGTCATTGTCACTGCAACAGGCACCCTTCAGCCGACCAACAAGGTGGATGTGGGAAGCGAGCTCTCGGGTATCATTAAGAGCGTCGAAGTAGACTACAACGATAGGGTGAAGGTTGGCCAGGTACTGGCGAAACTTGATACATCCAAACTCGAGGCACAGATAGCCCAGGCAAAAGCTGCGCTGGAGTCGGCAAAGGCAAAGCTCTTACAGGCCCAGGCAACAGTCAGCGAAACACGAAGTAAACTTTCCCAGCTTCAGAGGGTGTGGGAATTGAGTAATAAAAAGGTTCCTTCCCAGTCTGAGCTCGATGCGGCGGAGGCAGCGTTCGAAAGGGCTAAGGCTGATGAGGCCAGTGCCAAGGCCCTGGTGTCCCAGGCCCAGGCAACACTTGAAGCCTATGAAACAGATCTATCAAAATCACTCATCCGATCGCCTGTAAATGGGGTTGTTCTCACCCGTAGTGTAGAGCCCGGTCAGACGGTAGCCGCATCCTTCCAGGCACCAGTCCTTTTTACCTTGGCTGAAGATTTGACCCAGATGGAACTTCACGTCAATGTAGACGAGGCCGATATAGGCAAGGTAAAGGAAGGGCAGAAGGCAACGTTTAGCGTCTCTGCCTATCCAAATCGAAGTTTTGAGGGGCGAATCACCCAGGTCCGTTACGGTTCTTCGACGACCTCAGGGGTCGTGACCTATGAAACCGTTATAAAAGTTCTTAACTCGGATTTGTCACTGCGTCCTGGAATGACAGCAACAGCTGACATAGTGGTCAAAAAAGTTGAAAACGCTATTCTGATACCCAATGCTGCGCTACGCTTTACCCCGCCAGCACAGGAAGAAAAGAGGCCCTCGACTGGACTGGTCGGTGCACTACTTCCAAGGCCACCAAGGTCTGCATTCAGACAGGGCGAAGGTATTTCCACTGATAAAAAGCACCAGCGCGTCTGGACATTGAAAGAGGGACAGCTCTTAGCCATACCTGTCACGATTGGGTCGACAAATGGAAACATGACTGAAGTGGTGGATGGCGACATCAAACCCGGGATGAAACTTGTGGTCGATATTGTAAGTGTGGGGAAATGAATATGATTGCCTTTAGCAAAACCGAGAACCATCCCCTCATTGAGCTAAAGGGTGTGAGAAAGGTCTACGGGACCGGCCAGGCGGCCATGCACGCGCTTCGCGGTTTTGATCTTCGAATTGATGAGGGGGAGTTCGTGGCAGTGATGGGCCCCAGCGGTTCGGGTAAGTCTACCTGTTTGAACATCCTTGCCTGTCTGGATACTCCAACTGCCGGGGTTTATAAGTTCAAAGGCATCGAGGTTGGCAAACTGACCCGCAGTCAGCGGACACGGCTGAGGCGATTCTTCTTCGGTTTTGTCTTTCAGGGCTATAACCTATTAAATCGTACCTCCGCGCTTGAAAACGTTGAACTTCCACTGATTTATCGAAGAATCAGCGCGGGCGAAAGGCGGAGGCGAGCCATCAAAGCCCTGGAGATAGTGGGTCTCAGGGGATGGGAATCTCACACACCAGGTGAGCTTTCAGGAGGACAGCAGCAGCGGGTTGCCATTGCTCGTGCGATCGTGACTGAGCCTGCCGTTTTATTTGCGGACGAACCCACAGGTAATCTGGATACAGCCCGAAGCCGAGAAATCATGGATCTGCTCAGCGCCTTAAACCGGAATAATGGAATAACCATCGTCATGGTCACTCACGAACCTGATATGGCAGCCTATGCGAAGCGCACTGTCCGCTTCCTGGATGGGCTGGTTGAATCCGATGAACAGAATGGGAGGGCAACATAATGTTATGGAACACGATACTGCTGGCTTTGCGTGAAATAAAGCGAAATATCATGCGTTCTGTCCTGACCATTCTTGGTATTGTCATCGGCGTGGGAGCAGTCATCACCATGGTCACCCTCGGAGGTGGCGCCACAGCCCAAGTTAAGGAGCAGATTTCAAGCATGGGGAGTAACCTCCTCATGGTCACTCCCGGCAAAAGGCTTGGTCCTGGGCAATCTTCTAATGTGCCCCTTTTCAAACTGAGCGATGGCGAAGCCATAATGAGGCAGGTCAGCTCAATTGCTGCGGTGGCTCCGGTCTCTTCTCAGTCCCTCAAGGCCATCTTCGGCAATCAAAACTGGTCAACTCAGGTTATTGGAAGCGATAACCAGTATTTTAAGGTCACGAATAGATCGATTAAATTGGGCCGACCATTCAGCGATAGCGAGCTCCGAAGCGGTGCGGCGGTCTGTATTGTGGGTGAAACCGTGCGAAAAAAACTTTTCGGGGGCCAAGAATCTCTGGGGGAAAATATTCGACTTGAAAAGCTTTCTTGTCAGGTGATTGGCATCCTGGAGGCCAAAGGACAGAGCACCATGGGTATGGACCAGGATGATATTGTGGTGATCCCCATAAAGACCTATCAGCGTCGGATCTCTGGCAATCAAGACGTCGGCATGTTTCAGGTCTCGGTCCAGCAAGGGGCCTCGACGGACAAGGCACAACGAGATATTCGGTTACTGATGCGGGAGAGGCGTCATCTATCACCCAGTGATGACGATAACTTCAATGTGATGGACATGAAGGAGATTGCCAAAATGCTTACGGGAACCACACAGTTGCTTACGGCATTGCTCAGTGCCGTCGCTGCCGTGAGCCTTCTGGTAGGTGGCATTGGGATCATGAACATCATGCTGGTTTCAGTCACCGAGCGAACGCGTGAGATTGGTATACGGCTCGCCATTGGCGCTTTCGAGCGTGAAGTGCTCATGCAATTCTTGGTGGAGGCAGTGGTGTTGTCCTCCTTTGGCGGCCTAATCGGGATTGTTCTGGCTCTCAGCGCATCCGTATGGCTTGCCGGTGTATTACGCGTGCCCTTTGTCTTCAATGCGGGCATCGTAATCATTGCGTTTATGTTCTCGGCCGCGGTGGGAGTAATTTTTGGTTACTTCCCAGCACTGAAGGCTGCCCGGCTCGACCCGATCGAAGCGCTACGCTACGAATAATGACAAACACTTATCATCAATGACTCTGGGGAAACTTAAGTCGGTTTCTATAGCTTCGAATTGCCCTATTGTTATTGTAGAAGTTCTGAGTTCTGAATGGTCAAGTAAAAAATGAGGAAACCCCCAAGCACTCATGTTGAGCTGCCAACCTCCATTGAATCTGGTCGTCTCGATTCCTGTGGATCTCAAGTCTCCTTACCCTTGCCAGCCGTTTTGTCTCAATTTGAGCCTCAAGGATAGATTCTGCCTCTCCCGAATGCTTCTCGACCGAAGGGAATATTTATTACTTGACAAACCAACTTTTTGATGGTTGGTACCTATCTCATTTTACGACTCGATATCTCGGACGTTCAATCTCTCTCAAGAGTTTCATTGATACAA
>CAKZKY010000513.1 GCA_937124575.1 uncultured Pseudomonadota bacterium
GCGACATGAATCATACCCAAAGGAGTCATTCCTGCGGAAGTAGGAATCCAGTCTTTTCCTGGATTCCGGGTCAAGCCCGGAATGACAAACTACACAAGAGATAATTACGAAGAAGAGAATAATTTTGAATCCCATTCAAAATAACGGCAGAACCCGATCGCTCTTCTCATTCTCGGCCTTCCATTTTCTGGATGATGGCTTTACAGATTCCATCTACATTCTCCTCCCTTTCATTGCCGCTGAATTGAGCCTCTCCTTCAGCCAGGTGGGACTTCTCAAAGGGATCTTCTCTGGCTCCACAGGCATTTTCCAATTTCCCCTGAGTCTCCTCGGAGAAAAGATCGGAGAATTAATCGTGCTTGTCTTTGGAACATTCGGTCTGGCAGCTGGATTCACGCTTCTCAGCAGAGCTCACACTTTTGGAACTATACTCTTCTCCCTCATGCTTGCAAAAACAACAGGAGCAGGCCAGCACGGGTTGAGCTCTTCCATCCTCTCCAGGGTTTTTGAAGTTTCGGGTCGCCGGGCAGCCATGGGAACTTATAATTTCTCGGGAGATCTGGGAAAAGTTTGCATTCCTTTTCTGCTGACCTTGATGATCAATCTATGGGGATGGAGGCAAGCTGTCTTTGCCCTCTCTCTGTGTGGAATAGCTATCGGATCAATCCTTTACTTTTTAGTTTCACGGCAGAAAGATCGTTTCTCGCCGATTCAGTCAATCAAAAGGTCCAGCCATCAAGAAACGGGATGGGGGATAAAGGACCGAAAAAAATTCTCATCCCTTCTAACCATCGGGATCATCGACATCTCAGCTCGGAATGCCTTATTGACCTTTCTTCCTTTCCTTCTCTTGCAGAAGGGAATTCCAGCGGGTCAAGTTGGTTTTGCGCTCACCCTTCTCTTTGTGGGAGGTGCTGTGGGAAAATTGACCTGCGGTGTTCTTGCAGAATGGTTTGGAATCATTCCCATGGTAGTGGGTACAGAGGTCTTAACAATCACCGGAATCCTCTCCCTCACCGTATTACCCACCTCATCCATATGGATCATTCTACCCTTTGTAGGGATCGTCTTAAATGGGACTTCTTCTGTCCTCTATGCGACCGTGGCAGAAATGATCCCTCCAGCCTCTCGCTCTCGAGGATATGGGCTCTACTATGCCATCACATTAAGCTCTGGAGCCCTATCGCCCCTCGCCTTCGGTCTTATCACCGATTCGATGGGGCTCTCATTTACCATCATGATGACAGCTCTGATGATCGTTTTCACTATTCCTCTAAGCCGTCAACTATCTCTGAAGTCCTAAAAGAGACTATGAGATCAGGGATTTTAAATAGAGAAGGAGTATGATCCATAGGAGGGCTGGTATCAGATTGCCAACTCTTACTTTGTGCAATCCGAGGATGTTGAGCCCAATCCCCATCACAATCACCCCGCCCACGGAAGTCAGTTCACTGACCATCACAGACGTAAAGAAGGACTGAAGTTTCCAGGCAAGAAGGGTGATCCCTCCCTGGTAGAGCAGGACAGGCAGTGCGGAGCCCAAGACACCAAACCCCATGCTGGCCGCAAAGGGAATGGAGATGATACCGTCCATCATCGCCTTTGTCACCAGGATAGAAGGTTCCCCCTTTGATTCCATCCGTAATACTCCCCACGATGGCCATCGAACCAACGCAGAAGAGCAGGCTGGCATAGATAAAACCTTTGGCAGGACTTCCTTCGGTCACATGGAGACTCTTTTCTAACCATTTTCCAAACCTTTCAAGACGATCCTCAATATTGATCCATTCTCCCAAAATGGCCCCAGCCACCAGGCTGATCAAAACCAAGATAAGTTCTTTACTCTGAATCGCCATATTCAGGCCAATCACCATCGTGAATAAGCCCAAGACCTGCAAGGTCGTCTGAGAGATCCTTTCCGGAAGACGTTTTCGAAATAATAGCCCCAGGCCACCTCCAATGAAGATGGCAACAGCATTAATGATTGTTCCCATTGTCTCCCCTTTTTAGGAAATGCTTAACCCGTTGAACACAATATCGTCTCTATGTCTGATTGGCAAGACTTTACAAGCATTTCACCAAACCAATTTTTGCAACAACGGGGTTTAATCTGTGGCTCAATATATAATAATCGCTTGCTCACCTGCAACATTCTAAGTATGATGAAGATATGGTAATATGGATTTATAATTTGACCAAGAGGAGGGAACCATGAAGGTCATCTTTCACCCGAGATTTTATGAAGTTTATACCTCTGACCCAGCAGCCGCCTGTGGGAGGATGGAGGCCATCGTACAAACCCTGGAGAAAGAATTCGAGTTCATAGAGCCAGGTCCAGCCACCGATCAAGATCTGGCAAGGGTCCATGGACGGCAGCATATCCAGTCGGTTAAACGCAACTCAATGGTCTATGAAGTTGCGCTCCTTGCTGCAGGCGGCGCCATTCTCGCGGTAGAAATGGCTTATGAGGGAGAGCCTGCGTTTGGCTTGATACGTCCTCCCGGACACCATGCCAGCCCCCATTCCTGCTGGGGCTTCTGTTATTTCAATAATATCGCTATTGCTGTTAAAAAGCTTCTCCATGAGGAGAAAATCAAAAGGGCACTCATCCTCGATTTCGATCTCCACTTTGGCGATGGCACAGCCAATACCTTCTCTGGGGATAGGGCGGTCACCTATTTTCATCCCGAGGGAGCCCATCGCCAGGCTTTTCTTCAATCGATTCAGAAGACATTGGAGTCCGATAAAGATTACGACATCATCGCCATCTCAGCGGGGTTCGACCGTCACGAAGAAGATTGGGGAGGGCTTTTAAAGACCGAGGACTATCATTCTATCGGGAATTGGACCAAGGAATTCTCCATTGAGAACTGTCATGGAAGGCGCTTTGCTGTTCTGGAGGGAGGGTATAACCATTCAGTCCTTGGAAGAAATGTTGAGAGCTTTCTACGGGGGTTTACGGATTGATTAAACATTGACAAACCTACACGAAAACCTTAAAATTTCGCAGACCTTGATGACAAATCCCTATCCCTTTTTGAAGGAGATTAAAATGGCCGCAAAAAAAATAGATCCCAAAAATTATTGGAATCCTATCGTTGAAACGCTTCCGATTGAAAACATGAGAGACCTTCAACTCCTGAAATTTAAGAAGATCGTTCAGTGGGCTTATGATCGCTCGAAGTTCCATCGCAAGCTTTATCAAGATGCCGGCCTCGAACCCGGAGACATTAAAACGTTTGAAGACGTCTCAAAAGTTCCAAAGGTCGAGAAGGCAATGATGAGAGATATCCAGAGAAAGGACCCTTTTCCCTATGGAGATGCCCTCTGTGTCCCGCTGGAAGAGGTAACGGAATTCCGGCAGACCAGCGGAACCACCGGAACCCCTGTCTATCAGCCTGATACCTGGCAGGACTGGGAATGGTGGGCTGAATCCTGGGCCTATCTGCTCTATGCACAAGGATACCGAAATACAGATCGGGTCTTTCTCCCATTCGGTTATAACATCTTTGTAGCTTTTTGGGCGGGTCATTATGCCGCTGAAAAGATCGGCTGTGAAGTCGTGCCAGGGGGAGTGCTTGATACAGAGGCAAGACTCCTAAAGATCCAGGAGTTAAAAGCAACAGCCATGATGGCTACTCCGACCTATGTGCTGGGAATGGCAGATACCGCTAAGAAAAAATTGGGGATCGATCCAGCCAAAGACCTGACGATCCGAAAGATCACTTGTGCAGGAGAACCAGGGGCCAGCATTCCCTCCACCAAGCAGAGGATGGAGGAAGCTTGGGGAGCCAAAGTCTATGATCATGTGGGAGCGACCGAGATCGGTGCATGGGGTTTTGAATGCACAGCACAGCCCGGCGGTCTCCATGTGAATGAGGCCCTCTTTCTTACCCAATTGGAGGATATTGAGACCGGAGAGATTATTGAAGAACCGGGGCGGAAAGGAAAGATTGTAATCACTGCTTTAGACCGAATTGCTCAACCCTGCATTCGTTTCGATTCAAAGGATGTGGCGGAGTGGTCTGCAGAACCCTGCCCCTGCGGAAGGACCTTCCGCATCATCAAGGGAGGAGTCGTTGGAAGAGCAGATGACATCACTAAGATCAAGGGTGTTCTCATTGCACCCTCTGCCATCGAGGAGGTCGTTCGCTCCATCAGTGGGTTAAGCAATGAATTTGAAGTCCTGGTCACCAAAAAGGGCGATCTCGATGACATCACCTTAAAGATCGAACTCTTGCCAGAAGCCGAGGGGAATCGTGAAGCGATCTTAGCCCAGCTCAAAGACCAATTGAGACTGAAGACAAATCTCGGCTACAACATCGAAGTCCATCCCTATAACTCGCTCCCCCGCTATGAAGTGAAAGCAAAACGATTTAAGGATTTGAGGAAACATGGCTGATAAAAAATCCGAAGCACGAAATTCGAATTTTTAACGATGAGAGGTAAGTCATGAAACGTGCAAAATTAAAACAGATGGATGCCCGAATCAAGAAAATCAGGAAGGCTGCTGAGGAATTAAAAGAGCTCTCCGGCGGTATTCAGGCCGTTGACCGAAATGCCAGCCGCATCCTCGCTTCTGTGAAGATGCTCGAAATCAACATCAGTGATATCTTAGATTTAAGATCTTAGATTTAAGATTTCGATTATCAATCTAACATCTTCAATCTACAATCTGAAATATATCTGTTAAAGCTTGATCCACTTTGGAACCACAACAATCCCTGAGGCTGTTACGGTGAACCGTTTTGCATCCTCATCTAAATCGTAACCGATCTTTGTCCCTGGAGGAATATGCACATCCTTATCAATGATCGCCCTCCGGATCTTAACATGCCTGCCCACATCCACTCCCGATAGAAGGATGGAGTCCTCAATTTCAGCATAACTGTGGACTAAGACCTTTGGGGAAAGAATCGATCTCCTCACGTTTCCTCCACTGATGATGCATCCGTTCGAGAGGATGGAGTTAAGGGCCGAACCCGTTCTCCCTTCTTCTTCTAAGACAGTTTTGGCTGGTGGATAGGGGGGCTGATAGGCGAGGATAGGCCAATTCGGATCATAGAGGTTTAGATGCGGTGTCACGGAGACCAGATCTATATTCGCCTCATAATAGGCATCGATGGTCCCGACATCTTTCCAATACCCTGTCCCTTCACGATCGCCCTGTCTGAAATCGAAATGGAAAACTCGATCCTTTTGAATCATCGAAGGAATGATGTCTTTACCAAAATCGTGGGTCGAATCGGACCGGGCGTCTTCGATCAACCGTCTCACCAGGATCTCCGTATCGAAAACATAGATTCCCATGGAAGCGAGAATTCCTTCTGGGTCCCCAGGGATCGTCTTCGGATCAACCGGTTTCTCCTGAAATCCGATGATCCTTCCCTCTTCGTCAACCTCCATCACACCGAATTCTTTTGATAACCTCCGATCCATCCGGATAGCGGCCACAGTTAAATCAGCCCTCTTTTCTAAATGATAGGCAATCATCTTCCGGTAGTCCATCTTATAAATATGGTCTCCGGACAGGATTAGAACGAGATCCGGTTTCTCTTGTTGCAGGGTATAGATATTCTGGAAGATGGCATCGGCTGTCCCCTGATACCAATGTTCATCGATCCTCTGCTGGGCTGGAATCACTTCTATAAACTCCCCTAAGGTCGTAGAAAGAATGTTCCACCCCAATTGGATATGGCGGTGCAAAGAGGTTGACTTGTACTGGGTCAGAATATAGATGTGTCGGATCTCTGAATTGATGCAGTTGGAAAGCGTAAAGTCAATGATCCGGTAAATGGCACCAAAAGGGACGGCAGGCTTGGCCCGATCTCGAGTAAGAGGATAGAGCCTCTCGCCCCGTCCTCCAGCAAGAAGCATAGTGACTACCTTCTTCATCGCCCCCTACCCTTCTCCAACAGTTCTTTCACCTTTGCCTTTAGCTCTTCGAGGTCGCTCGACTTTGTCACATAGGCATCTGCCACCCAGCTCATAAAATCATCCCGATAGCCAGAGTAAGAAGTGTTGAGAATAATGGGGATCTTCCTATCTTTCCCAACGATCCTTCCAAGGGCTTCCATGCCATCCATCACCGGCATGACGATGTCGAGGACGATCAGATCAGGCCTTCCCTCTTCCAGCTTCTGGATGGCCTCTCTCCCATTCCGGGCAGTGATCACTTCGTAACCCTCTGTCTCGAGCTCCTCCTGATAGAGCAGTCTCAACCCCTCTTCATCTTCAACGACAAGAATCTTCTTTCTCATAACAATAGGGCCTTTATTTCTTCTCAACCTTCTTTCGCTGCTCGATGGCCAGTTTACATTCAGCACAGATAAAACGTGGGATTGTATGAGGATAAACAAACTCCTCTTTCCCAAATCCCCAATCAATAACATCCTTTACGGCCAAAATCTCCTTAATGGCATGTCCTAAACAGAGACCCATTCCGCAGACAACACAGATGGCTATCGCATCAGTTTCCACTCCCAATTTAGCACAGATATAGCACTTCATTTTAAACCCTCCTCTCCCGCTTCCCTATAAGATTATACTTACCACTCTTATCTCAAAAAATCAAAAGAATCTTGAAATGATCCAGACCTGTTTTCTCGAACCCTCACAATGATTATCACCTTTTCGATTTTAACGATCCATGTTATCATATCTTCTAAAAAGGGATGGGTTATGAAAAAAGAGACGACAATTCTGCTTGTTGTCATTGCGTTTCTCGTTGGATTTATTGCGGGTGCAACGATTGCCATTTTAAAGGGAGTTAAAGGGGTAGAAAAGATGGCAGGAACTCCAGGCCCTCAAATGGCTCCCATGCCTCCCCCTGGCCCTGACCCTAAGGAGATGAATCTTAAAATCAAGGCCCTTAGAGACACCATCAAAAAAGATCCAAAGAACCTGAAGGCCCTCGAAGAACTTGGAAATCTTTACTTCGATACTGACCAGCCAAAGGAAGCCATTGAGGCATATAGCCAGTACCTTGCCATCAAGCCGGACAATCCCAATGTCAGGACGGATATGGGAATTATGTACAGGGCCATCGGAGACTTTGACCGGGCCATTGAGGAGTTTAAAAAAGCCGCCCAATACGATCCCAAACATGCTAACAGCCGATACAATATCGGCATTGTCTTGCTTCACGATAAGAACGATATTCCAGGAGCAATCAAAGCCTGGGAGGAATATCTCAAGGTTGACCCGAAAAGTGAGAAGGCCCAACGGGTAAGCGCCCAGATCGAAAAAATGAAGAGGATGGGGAAACCCCGTATATCCCCGCCCTAAAGGACGGAGGCCTTCTTCATCCTTTGATTTGAAATTGCTTCAATCCCCAGTCTAAAGACTGGGGCTTTCGGAATGATACGGGGTAAATAAAACCCCCCAACCTTCTCCCACTCCCTATGGGAGAGGGTGGGGGTGAGGAAAAAACTGTAATGAAAGAAGAAAAAGAGGAACTGGAAGAAGCCAAAGAGTTATTTAAGGAAGGCCTTAAGAAGATATTCGAGGCAACTAAAAAGGTCTCCGAAAAAGTCGTCGAAGGCTTCCGGGAAGGTTACGCCGAAGACGTCACCAAAAAAGAAAGTGATTAAAGTTTCGAGTGCCTAAAATGCCTAAATTAAAATCTTTAAAAAACTTTAGGCACTTTCAACTTCAGGTCACTTTAGGCATTCCTTTTCATCACTCCCACCTGAACATTTCTGAATCTGGCAGGCGAAGCACCATGGCCCACATGGGCTATCTGTCCTGGCTCTCCTTTACCACAGTTGGGCGTTCCCCACATCTTCCAGTGATCCTGATTAGCAATGGCATCACAGGAATTCCAGAACTGAGGAGTAATCCCTGTATAGGTGGGGTTCTTAACCATCTCGCCGAGTCTTCCATTCGAAATCTCCCAGCCGATCTCCGTGCCGAACTGGAAATTGATCCTCTTATCGTCAATTGACCAGCTTCGGTTGGTGGTCAAAAAGAGTCCCTCCTCGGTATCTGAAACCATATCTTCCAAGGTCCACTCTCCGGGTTTGAGATTGATATTCGTCATTCGGATCAGGGGAATACGATTCCATCCGTCCGCCCTCATCGTTCCGTTGCTTTCTCTGCCTAAAACATGGGCGGTCTCTCTCGAAGTCAAGAGGTTGACCAGTATGCCTTCTGAAATGATGGGAACTCTCTGTGCCTCGATTCCCTCATCATCATATCCGAAAGTCCCCAATCCCCCCGGATACGTCGCATCGGCCACGACATTGACAATCTCCGAACCATATCTAAAAGAACCGACCATCTCGGGTCTGATAAAACTGGTTCCTGCATAACTTGCTTCTGTTCCAAGCACACGGTCTAACTCAATAGGATGTCCAATGGACTCGTGAATCTGAAGGGCTAATTGGGAACCATCAAGGATAAGGGTTGTCACTTTTGATGGGCAGGGTTTTGCAGAAAGGAGCCGAACTGCCTCCTCTGCGATCCTCTCAGCATGATTCTCAATAGCCAATTCCTCAATCCATTCATACCCCTTGGTGGCAAAATTTCCCCTGAACGAGTTGGGATAGGACCGAACCTGAACCTCTCCTCCATCAATCGCTGTGGCAGTGATACCTGCCCCGCATTCTACGATCTCCTGTTCGATGTAGGAGCCTTCCGTTGAGGCAAAAATCTTCTCTGTTTTATACGACCCCATGAAGGCTTCTGAAATCCTCACCTTACTGTTTCGTCGAATAATCGCATCCGAGGACATCAGGAGATCGAGCTTTCTCTCAGCAGGGACATCAAATGGATCGATTGAAAAGGGAGTCCCGTATTGATCCACCCTTGGAGGAGCAGGAGAGAAGACCACCCTCTGCCCTCTTGCTTTCTGACTTGCCCTGGCAATCTTGAGTGCCTTCGTGAAAACGGCCTCCATCTCCGTTTTTCTTGCTCTTGACCCAGAAGCAAACCCCCACGCCCCACCATAAAGAACTCTGATCCCGAAACCAGAATCCTCATCATAGGTAAAGGCATCTACGTTCCCATTCTTCACACCGATCTCTTCGGTCCTGCGATAGACCACCCGAATATCAGCGTAATCCACCCTTTTAAACTCCGCCAGATCAAGAATGTTTTGAACTAAATCTCTCACTAAAATCACTCTTTTCAATTAAATTTCTTCTTCCTCTACCCATGGAGGAGAGGACGGAGGTGAGGGGGTTTATGATTTCTTTTTTAACTTTTGGAGGATTGACTCACAGACTCCTTCAATATTTCTCAATATTTCATAGTCATTAAACCTTATTATCTCAACCCCAACCATTGATAATTCTTTTTCCCTGATATCATCCTTTGCCTTAATATTATCTTCGTAATGATGACTACCATCAGCCTCTATCCCAAGCCGATATTCGGGAGAATAAAAATCCAATATTTAATTTCCTATTGGGTATTGCCTTCTGAATTTGACTCCAGATAATTGACGGTCCCGCAAAATCGTCCAGAGTCTTTTTTCAGCTTCTGTTTGATCTCTTCGCAGCCTCTTGCATTTATCAATATTTTTCCTCTTAATTTTGCTC
>CAKZKY010000514.1 GCA_937124575.1 uncultured Pseudomonadota bacterium
AACTTTGAACTTTGAACTTTGAACTTCTAAAAACCTTCACCTCCCTTCTTTTTTGAGCTTAACAAATGAACCAGGATAACATTTTCATAACGGGTAATGTGGTGCCATTATACAATAAAAGCCACTTTACGTAAACTGTAAAGTTTATGGCAAAAAGAATAAGTTGCCTTGAGGGATCTATTTTCTCGGTTTGATATTCTCTCGAACCCATTTAACTGCCTCCTCAATAGGCGTACCAGGAATAAAAATGGCTTTTGCACCAGATTGTTTCAAGGCGGGAATATCTTCCTCAGGGATGATTCCTCCTCCAAAGACGACGATATCCTCTGCCCCTTTTTCTTTGAGAAGTTTGATTACTTCAGGAAAGATATAATCGTGAGCCCCCGATAGGATGGATAACCCAATACCATCCACATCTTCCTGAATGGCTGCAGCGACGATCTGTTCTGGCGTCTGATGAAGACCGGTATAAATCACCTCGAATCCTGCATCTCGAAACCCCCTGGCTATGACCTTTGCTCCCCGATCATGACCATCTAAGCCTGGTTTGGCAATGAGAATTCGTACTTTCCGTTCCATGCTTTCCTCCGTCAAACAGTTCTGAGTAATGAGTTCGTAGTCCGGAGTGTTTAAATCTAAAAATTTATAGGCATTTTACTCCGAACTCCTGACTCCGAACTAGAAGTACCCAGGATCCGTATATCTTCCAAAGACCTCCCGCCAAATGTCACAGATTTCCTGGATCGTAGCATATTCCCTCACTGCATTGATGATGTGGGGCATTAAGTTTTCGTTGTTGAGAGAGGCTTTACGGATTTCTTCAAGGCATTCTTTGACTTTGGAATTGTTTCTTGTACTCCTTACTTCCTGTAGCCGCTTTAATTGCCTCTGCTCAATTTCAGGCCTCATCCTCCAAATGGTGATGGGAGGATGGTCTGTGACATATTTATTGACGCCGACAATCACTTTCTCCTTTGAATCGATCTGTCTCTGAAAACGGTAGGCGGCCTCAGCAATCTCCATCTGGGGATAGCCCCTTTCGATCGCTTTGACCATCCCGCCCATTTCATCGATCTTTCGGATGTAATCCCAGGCTTTCTCTTCCATCTGATTGGTCAGGGCTTCGACGAAGTAAGATCCAGCAAGAGGGTCGATGGTGTTGGTCACGCCGGTCTCTTCAGCAAGAATTTGTTGCGTCCTGAGGGCGATCGTCACGGCTTCCTCGGTGGGGATGGCATAGGTCTCATCGAGAGAGTTTGTATGAAGCGATTGGGTTCCACCCAGCACGGCGGCCAAGGCTTCATAAGCCGTCCGTATCACATTATTGAAAGGTTGTTGGGCTGTTAAGGAGCAGCCTGCGGTTTGAGTGTGAAAGCGGAGCATCCAGGAGCGGGGTTTCTTCGCCATGAAACGCTCCCGCATAATCTTTGCCCAGATCCGTCGAGCGGCCCTGAATTTTGCGATCTCTTCAAAGAAGTCAATGTGGGAGTCGAAAAAGAAGGAAAGCCTTGGAGCAAAATCGTCCACATCCAGTCCCCTTTCCATGGCAGCTTCCACATAGGCGATGCCGTCTGCCAGGGTAAAGGCAAGTTCCTGAACCGCTGTTGAACCGGCTTCACGGATATGATAGCCGCTGATGCTGATTGTGTTCCATCGGGGGACTTCTTTGGTGCAGTATTCTATGGTGTCTACAATAATTCTAAGGGAAGGTTTGGGAGGAAGCATGAAGGTCTTCTGTGCGATAAATTCCTTCAGCATATCGTTCTGGATGGTGCCCCCAATCTCTTTTTTGCTTACGCCCTGTTTTTCTGCAACCACGATATACATGGCCAGTAGAATTGAAGCAGGTGGATTGATCGTCATGGAGGTGGTCACTTTATCGAGAGGAATGCCTTCAAAGAGAATTTCCATGTCTTTGAGAGTGTCAATAGCCACCCCGCATTTTCCAACTTCTCCTCGGGCCATCGGGGAGTCACTGTCATAGCCCATCAGCGTAGGGTAGTGGAAAGCAATCGAGAGACCGGTCTCTCCGTGATTGAGGAGGTAGTGGAAACGTTGATTGGTTTCCTCTGGGCCTCCAAGTCCAGAAAACATCCGCATCGTCCAGAGTCTTCCCCGATACATAGAGGGTTGGACGCCTCGGGTAAAAGGATAAACTCCTGGAAATCCTATGTCTCTGATATAGTCCAGATCTTTGATGTCATCCGGTGTGTAGAGTCCCTTGATTTCGAGGTCGGAAATCGTGGTGAAATGGGGCAGACGTTCAGGGGTTTCGGAGAGGAACTTTGAGAGATCGTCTTCCCATTTCTTCTTCTCTCGTTGAAGATCTTCGAGTTGGTCCTGTTTGAACATCCGATCACCCC
>CAKZKY010000515.1 GCA_937124575.1 uncultured Pseudomonadota bacterium
AGGAGGTAAAAACCTCTTTAGATTCATGAATCATGCGGAAGGGGGATGGATATTATGTTTCACGTAGGTGACAAAGCCGTTTATCCTGGACATGGAGTAGGAGTGATTGAAGCCATTGAGACCAAACGGATTTCAGGTAAAGAACAGAGTTTTTATATCCTACGCTTTGTGGATAACGGGATGACCATCATGGTTCCTGAAGATAATGTCAAATCCGCTGGCTTGAGAACAGTGATCCGGAAGATCGATGCCCGAAAGGTGATCGAAATCCTTAAAGACAGAGAGGTTACCCTTGATAATCAGACCTGGAATCGAAGATATCGGGAATATATGGAAAAGATCAATACCGGATCGATCTATGAAATAGCGGAAGTGCTTCGAGACCTTCATCTTCTGAAGGCCGAAAAAGAGCTCTCCTTCGGCGAGAAAAAAATCATGGACATGGCCAAGACGCTTCTGGTCAAGGAACTGGCGATTGCCAAGGATGTGAAAGAAACAGAGATCTTAAAAGAGATCCGTTCAATCTTTGGCTCATAATTATCTTTTCCCCGATCTTTTCTTCAATTGAATCTTATTGCATCGAAAGGAGGTGAATAGTTTGGACACCTGGATTCTACGTCTCTTTTTATTCCTTATCTGCAGTGCAAGCGGATACTCCCTGACAAAGGAAATCGCACCCCGAATGGGTCTCTGGGGACTCCTTGGGGGCTTTCTTCTCTTTGCACTAACCCTCCTCTTGGAGGATCGGTTAAAAAAAGGCTCTTTAAAGAATCTCTTAGGAAGTTTTATCGGGCTAGTCCTTGGAATCATCTTAGCTAATCTTATTTCCAGTCAATCGTTACCCTATCTCATCAATGAGCGACAGATTTCTGCCTTACCTTTATATGGTTTGCTCTATGGGATATTTGGATATATCGGCCTTCGGATCGGTTTAAAAAAGGGAGGAGATTTCCAATGGCCCCGAAGTTTGAGGGATGGGAAACCAACCGGAAAGGGACTCTCTGGTAATGGCATTACCAAAATTCTCGATACGAGTGTCATTATTGATGGACGCATTGCTGATATTGCCGAAACCGGATTTATGGAGGGCCCCCTACTGATTCCCCAATTCGTCCTCGGTGAACTTCAGCATATTGCCGACTCCCACGATCCCATCAAGCGCACTCGGGGAAAGAGAGGGCTTGAGATCCTCCATCATATTCAGAAGCAGGTTGATGTGGATGTCCGAATCGTAGACAAAGACTACCCTTCCATTAAAGAGGTGGATGCCAAGCTGATCGAGCTCGCCAAAGAAGTCAATGGAAAGATTATCACCAACGACGCCAACCTCAACAAAGTGGCTGGTTTACAGGGAATTGAAGTGCTCAATATCAATGCCCTAGCTAATTCCTTAAAACCGGTCGTCCTTCCCGGTGAAGAAATCAATGCCAAAATTGTTAAAGAAGGAAAAGAAATGGGGCAGGGCGTGGCTTATCTCGAAGACGGAACCATGATCGTAGTGGACAATGGAAGACGACAGATAGGTAAAAATATGGATGTCGTGGTGACCAGTGTCCTTCAGACGCCTGCTGGGAGAATGATCTTTGCCCGCCTGAAGGAGGAGGCCATCCGGGAAAGCAAAGGAAAAGATTACTACTACCCCCTGGATAGCGAATTTTAATAGAATATTGGAATCATGGAATGGTAGAATGATGATGTAATTTAAAATGATTCTTGTTAGAAACCCATTATTCCAGTATTCCAATATTCCAGCACCCCATCAAGTTTATCTATTGAATGATGAAGGCAGACGCCATTATCGTTTCTGCGGGCAAGGGTCAGCGGTTCATGGAGGGTAAGAAGAAACAGTTCTTTCCCCTCGGAGGAAAACCGATTCTTGCTCATACCCTTGATCAATTTGACCCCTGTCCTCTCATTCGATCCATCCTGCTTGTCGTAGCAGAAGAGGATCGGGACTATTGCCTGACAGAAGTCATCGAAAAATTCCACTATAAGAAGATATCTCGAATCATCCCGGGTGGAAAACAGAGACAAGATTCTGTCAGAAATGGACTGGAGGCTCTCTCTGAGGATACGGAAATTATAGCCATCCACGACGGAGTACGACCTTTTGTAACCAAGGAGATGATCGAAGATACCATTCGGGCTGCCATTCGTTATGGGGGAGCTATCCTTGCCATGCCAGTGAAGGATACCATTAAAATGGTCCACTCTGACGGAACGGTTCTCAAAACCTTGGATCGGGAGTCCCTCTACCAGGCACAAACCCCTCAAGCCTTTCAGGTCGCTCTCATCAAAGAAGCATACCATAAAGCCATGAAAGAAGGTTTTGTGGGTACAGATGACGCTTCGCTTGTTGAACGGTTGGGAAAAAGAATACATATCCTTCCGGGATCCTACACTAATATAAAAATTACAACTCTGGAAGATCTCATGCTGGCCAATATTATCCTAAAGATGAGAGCCAAAACAAAAGGAGAAAAAGGATGAGGGTAGGTTTCGGCTACGATGTTCACCCTCTTGTTCCCAACCGTCCATTAATTCTTGGAGGAATTCTTATTCCTTACCTCTTCGGGCTTCAAGGTCACTCCGATGCCGATGTCCTTTTGCATGCCATCTGCGATGCCCTTCTTGGAGCGATTGCCGAGGGAGATATCGGGAAACATTTTCCAGACACTGACCCACAATATCGAGATATTCGGAGCACCCTTCTCTTAGAGAAGGTGATGACCAAGGTGGTCGAGAAAGGATTTCATCTTCTCAATATTGATGCCACCATTGTTGCCCAAAAGCCAAAATTGATTGATTTCATCCCCAGGATGGTCAATGAGATAGCCCAGATTGTCAAAATCGATGTAGGGAGAATCAATATAAAGGCAACCACCACAGAAGGATTGGGCTTTGCGGGCAGAGGAGAAGGCATCGCAGCCTATGCGGTGGCGTTGGTGGAAGAAGATTGATTGCAAGTTCAAATGTCAAAATCGAAATGACAAAGGAAGTTCAATATCAAAGGGGAAATTATTTTAACATTTGAACTTTGGACTTGCTTTGAACTTTGAACTTTGACATTTGATATTTTATAAGGACTCCCATGAATGTTCGTGTTCGCTTTGCTCCTGCTCCTACCGGACTTCTCCATATTGGAAATGCAAGAACCGCTCTCTTTAACTATCTCTTTGCCAGAAAGGAGAAAGGCACTTTCATCCTTCGGATCGAAGATACAGATGTGGAGCGTTCGACCGATGCTTCCATTGAAGCAATCCTACAGGATCTCCAATGGCTGGGAATCTTCTGGGAAGAAGGACCAGATATAGGAGGCCCCCATGGTCCCTATCGTCAATCTCAGCGGCTCTCCCTTTATCATGGGTATGCAGAACAACTCTTTACACAAGGAATAGCCTATAAATGTTTCTGTACGCCTGAAAGGCTGGAGTCCCTCCGCAAAGAACAACTGGCTAAGGGCAGAATGCCAAGGTACGACGGAAAATGTCGTAACCTCACCCGATCAGAGAGTTTGAAGATAGAATCTGAAGGCATTCGCCCTGTCCTGCGATTCCATGTGGATCGAGGAATGGTTGCCTTCGAAGATCTCGTCCATGGTAGGATGAGTTTCGATTCAAACGGAATCGGCGATTTCATTATTGTCCGCTCTGACGGGGTGGCTTCCTACAATTTTGCCTGTGTCGTTGATGACCATCTGATGAACATCTCCCATGTCATTCGAGGTGATGACCATCTTTCAAATACCCCTCGACAGATCCTTATCCATCGGGCTTTAGGATGGCAACCTCCGCTCTTTGCCCATCATCCTCTTATTCTTGGACCAGACCGTTCTCCCTTAAGTAAACGCCATGGCGCCACAGCCGTTTCCCAATATCGGGAGGAAGGCTTTTTGCCGGAGGCACTCCTCAATTACCTCCTACTTCTGGGATGGAACGCCCCCTCTAGGGAAGAGATTCTCCCTATAGAGAGGATCCTTGAACTCTTTTCCCTTTCCAGCCTTTCAAGAAATGCTTCTACCCATTCTCGAAAAAAGTTGGAATGGATTAATAGCCAATACATCCGAAAGACAGAAATAGATCAATTTACCAGACTCCTCCTCCCTTACTTCGAGAAAGCAGAGATCCAAACCAAGGCACTCGATCCCCAATACCTTACTCAAATCTGCTCCATTCTGAAGGAAAACCTCTCTCTGCTTTCGCAAGTTGATGAATATTTAGGAATTTTCTTTGATGAGAAATTTGCTTTCGAAAAAGAAGCAAAAGACATTTTAGTTCATCTTGAAAACCGGGAAATTCTTCAAAAAGTTTTAAGCGCAATAGGCGATTGGTTTGAAAGCAATGGGGATAGTATATCCTCTCTGCTTCGACAACTTGAAGAAAAGACCGGTCGAAAGGGCAAATCTCTTTATGCCCTTCTCCGGGCAGGAATGACTGGAAAGATGAAAGGGCCGGAGCTGGTAAAAATCATTCCTCTCCTTGGAAAAGAGAGAATCGTCAAACGCTTAAAAATGGCCCTGGAACTTTCTTGATTAGGGAATATTTGAATGTTGGAATACTGAAATCGTAGGTTGTTAATTAGAATCACTTTAAATCATATCACCATTCCATTATTCCATTTTAGGATGAACTTATGACCCTTCGGATCTACAACACCTTGACTGGTAAAAAAGAAGAATTTCTTCCCCTTCGGGAGAAACAGGTGGGCATGTATGCCTGTGGCGTCACCGTTTATGATCTCTGCCATATTGGCCATGCCCGATCTGCCATTGTCTTCGATACCATCTACCGATATCTTCGCTACCGTGGATACGATGTAACCTATGTCCGAAACTTCACCGATATTGATGACAAAATCATCAAACGAGCCAATGAGGAAAGAGTAGACTATAAAACTATTGCCGAGAAATATATTGAGGAGTTTTATGCAGATATGGGGGGCTTCGGCCTGGAGAAACCTTCATTTGAACCGAAGGCCACGGATCATATCGTTGAGATGATCAATCTGATCTCGGTGCTCATTGAGAAAGGGTACGCTTATCCGAGGAAAGGAGATGTCTTCTTCTCCGTGGAGAAATTTAAGGACTACGGAAAGCTCTCTAAAAGAAACCTCGAAGAGATGCAGGCTGGCGCCCGAATTGAGGTCGACGAAAAGAAAGAGAACCCTCTTGACTTTGCCCTCTGGAAGGCAAGCAAACCCGGAGAGCCTTTCTGGGATAGTCCGTGGGGTAAAGGAAGGCCTGGTTGGCATATCGAATGTTCCGTGATGAGCCAGAAATATCTTGGAGAGACCTTTGATATCCATGGTGGCGGGAAAGACCTCATCTTTCCTCACCATGAGAACGAGATCGCTCAATCGGAAGCTGCCACTGGAAAACCCTTTGCCCGCTACTGGATTCATAATGGTTTCGTCAATATCAACCAAGAGAAGATGTCCAAGTCACTCGGAAACATCCTTACAATAAAAGAGATTCTCAAACAGTGGCATCCCGAAGTGCTCCGGCTTTTCTTCCTCTCCCATCATTATCGAAGCCCTGTCGATTATTCGGAAGAAAGCCTCCAACAAGCCAAATCTGGATTGGATCGATTTTATCTCACTCTCCATACCATTCGGGAAGAAGGAAAGAAAACCATTACGATGAGACAGCAGAGAGAAGACCATCTTTTTGTCGAAAACGTTCGTAAGACAATCAATTCTTTCCAGACACGATTCGAAGAGGCCATGGACGACGATTTCAATACAGCGCAAGCACTCGGTTATTTCTATGAACTTCAAACAACCCTCAATAGCCTGTTGAGTCTATCAAGGAGTCAACTCAATGATGAGGTTCGATCCCTCCTCCAAAAGGGATATGAACATTTCTCCAAGAGAGGATGGGTCTTCGGGCTTTTTCAGGAAGAACCCGAGATTTATATCGAGCGGCAGAAAAAAGAAGGGCTTCAAAAACTTGGCCTATCGGAGGAAGAGATCCTCAATCTCATTGAGGAGAGAAGCAAAGCAAGAAAGGATAAAGATTGGAATAAAGCCGATGAGATTCGTAGCCATCTTCTCTCAAAAGGAGTCGTTTTGGAAGATACCCTCTCCGGCACAATTTGGAAAGTCAAATGATGCGGTGGAATATTGGGAAACTGGAAGAATGGATGTTCCATAAAAAAAGCCACACCCAAAATTTTCCTTTGATACCCAACGATCCATTATTCCACTATTCCATTATTCCAATTTCAATGCAGTATAACCCGCTCCCAGGATTCCAGCATCATCTCCACATTCGGCTCGAACAATTTCAACTCTCTCTCTCTGCCCTTTCATTGCCCTTTCCTGGACAACTGCCTTTGCACTTTCAATGAAATAGTCCCACGCCCCTGAAACTTTCCCCCCCCAATTACAATTTTTTCGGGATTGAAGAGGTTGACAAGATTGACCAGACCCAATCCTAAATATCTTCCCATCTCATTAAAAATTTTCTGAGCAAAGTGATCTCCCTCAGAAGCCGCTTCAAAAACTACCTCTGAAGTTACCTTACCGGAATCACCTCCACATTTTTTAAG
>CAKZKY010000516.1 GCA_937124575.1 uncultured Pseudomonadota bacterium
GGAATAACCCAAAATATTAAAGGAGAAAAGATCATGAAATTCTTCTATAACCAGAAAAGGGAATGGAGAAGTTCGGCACAGCGCTCTGTGGTCATGGGGACGCAGGGGATGGTGGCTTCCAGTCAGCCTTTGGCAACGCTTTCGGGATATAAAATCTTGGCGAAGGGTGGCAATGCGATTGATGCCGCAGTGGCAATGGTCAGCACTTTGAGCGTGGTCGAACCCTATAATGTAGGAATAGGTGGAGACGCCTTTGCCTTGATCTATTTGGCTAAGGAGAAGCGGCTGATCGGAATGAATGCGAGCGGCCGAGCTCCCTATCGGGCAACGGTAAAGGAATTTAGGGATAGAGGGTTCAGCGAGGTTCCAGAGCGTGGCATATTATCGGTGACAGTGCCTGGCGCGCTCCATGGATGGGCATGTGCTTTGGAACAGTATGGGACATTGAAGCTTGCCGATGTTTTCAGGGATGCCATCCACTATGCGGAGAATGGATTTCCTGTGACCGAGGTCATTGCAGGAGAGTGGAAAGAGGCAGAGACCCTTCTCCGTTCTTCAAAAGAATCATCCAAGGCCTATTTGATCAACGGCAGGGCTCCTTATCCGGGGGAGGTTTTTTTCAACAAAGAGCTTGCGAAAACCTATAAGAAGATAGTGAGGGAAGGGATAGGCGTTTTTTACGAAGGTGAAATTTGCGATGCCATTGTCAATACTTCCAATCGCTTTCAGGGATTGCTCTCTCATCGAGATTTGAGGGAGCATGCTACCACCTGGGTCGAGCCTATCTCAACAGATTACCGGGGCTATACCATTTATGAGCTTCCTCCAAATGGTCAGGGGCTAACTGTCCTTCAGATGCTCAACATCCTTGAAGGCTATGATATCGGTCAATTCAAACCGAATAGCCCGGAATATCTTCATCTCCTGATTGAGGCCAAAAAGGCAGCCTTTCAAGACAGGGACCGATACCTAACAGACCCTGAATTTGAAAAGATCCCTATGGATATTCTTTTATCCAAGGATTATGCAAAAAAGATAAGGAATAAGATTAACCAGGATATCGCCATTCCCCCTTCATCCTTTACTTTCCAGCATATTGGTTCGGAAACCGTTTATGTAACCGCAGTGGATAAAGATAGAAACGCTGTATCGTTTATAAGTAGCCTATTTTTAGCCTTTGGATCGGGTATTGTTGTTGATGGGACGGGTATTGCATTGCAGAACCGGGGGAAATCCTTCTCGCTTGATCCAAGCCACCGGAACAGAATCAAGCCACACAAACGGCCCATGCATACCATCATCCCTGGGATGGTCTTTAAAGATGGAGAGTTCTTAATGAGTTTCGGAGTGATGGGCGGGGATATGCAGCCACAGGGCCATGTCCAGTTCCTGGTGAATTTAATTGACTTTGGGATGAATCTACAGGAGGCTATGGATAGTCCGAGAATAAGACATCTGAAAGGCATGGAGGTTCTTCTTGAAGATGGGATTTCGGATGAGACTGCCGTTGCTCTCGCCGGGAAGGGCCATCAGATCATAAGACAGTTTTCCCAGATCAATCAGGTTGGAGGAGGTCAGGCCATCTATTTCGATCGTGACCAGAACGTTCTCCTGGGGGCCTCCGATCGCCGCAAAGACGGCTGTGCCATGGGGTATTAAAAATGATCCCCACCCATACCAAAATTCATTCCGGACTTTTGTTCAAGACGTTTATTATTGACAGACCCTGATGGTTTGAGTAGAATTTGGATGAAACAAAGAAAAGAAGAGGAGTCAATGAAAGAGGCAGTGCGATATCTGAATAATGCGAGGGAGATATTGAAATCCGTTCCTATTGAGGACAATACTTATACGGATGTCAAATCTGTTGGGGAAGCATTTGGGACAGCCTATCTTGCTGTTTTAGAGGCGATTGACGAAGTCTTAATAAGGAAAGGGTTGAGTGAAAAAGAACTAACAAAGTCTGTTGATGCTTACAGAAAAGCCTTACAGAAATATCTTGCAATTCATGATGGTAGACTTTTAAGGGAGTTTGAATCTCTTTACAGAGTCATCCACATAGCGGGTTATTATCGAAAGCTTTTAGATAGGGTTGATATTGTTAACGATGCAATGAAAGCAGCGAAAGCCTTTATTGAAAAGATTAAGTAAGACCCCCAAAACCCAAAAGAAGATCTCTAAAAACCTATTTTTAGCTCTCTTCTATGTAATCGGTACAAAATCCCTGCCCGCCCCGTCCTCGGTCTATTAATAGTGCGGGACCGGGGCTGGTAGGCAGGGGTTTAATCAGAGATTTCTGGACTTCAGAAATCTCAAAAACTATTTGACCAAAGGTCGTTTTTTTGATATAGAGAAAAGAGAATCGATTTTTTTGAAGAATGCCAAGAGATAGGAAAGGAATTTTATGAGTGTGTTCAAAGTCAATGTCATTGCAGTGAATCCTAAGAGTACGGAGAGGGTTACACCTCCCATCGAGGTTTTGGTGGATACAGGGGCTGAACTGAGCTGGCTACCAAGAGATGTGCTCTTACAGATCGGCATAGAACCGGTCCGAAAGCGGGCCTTTGTTACAGCAACTCAACAGATTGTTCAGAGGGAAGTAGGATATGCAATTCTACGATCAGAAGGATATGAGACCATTGATGAGGTGGTTTTTGCAGAGCCAGGAGATATGAATCTTCTTGGGGTCCGTACGCTTGAAGGCTTCGGGGTGATGATTGACAATGTAGCCCACAGGTTTGTCGCAATTACCACTCTTGCCGTTTAAAGGAGAAGGTGTTGAACATTTTAAAAGGCGGTAGGTTCCTTTTTCAACGGGGGATCTTTTCCACTCGTGTTATTCGTTGTAATTGACGCTAATCGTTTCTAATTTCTCTCTTTGTGGGGGTGAGAGGTTACGGGGAAAAGAAGAAGCCTGATTCATTCCAATTCTGGATGATCGGGCTTTTTTGTTTTAAGGGGGTAAAGAAGAAAAGAGTATCAGAAGGCAGAAAGGAAATACTTTATTATGTTTGCCCCAGGGCCTAAGTCTTGTTCGGGATGTTTTAAATAAGACCAAATACGTGTTCAACTTTATATCTTACAATTCTTTTTCTTTTGGTTTGTTTTTTTCAGTATAAAAGGAATGTCTTTATCGATAAAATCAAGTTCAGCTCCATTGGGTAAGGATTCTATTGACTCTGGATGGTCAATAAGATATCTAACAAAATCAAATGTCATCCCGATATTTCTTTCAACATACTCTTTTTTTGTCATGATTTCATTCCCTTCTTAAATTTTTCTTAATAC
>CAKZKY010000517.1 GCA_937124575.1 uncultured Pseudomonadota bacterium
CCCCCCCTAAAATCTTCTAAGAGAAGCGGCCAGCTCTCTTCTGCCTCTCCAATGACGATTGCATCGGCATGTTCCTTCGCTTCATCAGGAAGCACGGATGGGTGAACCCCTCCCAATACGACAGGGATCCCTCTCTGTCTATAAGCCTCTGAGATTTGGTAAGCCCTTAAAGCTGTCTTGGTTAGGACTGTGATACCCACGAGGTCGACATCTTTTAGGCCCTTTTCGAGATTGATCGGAGTAAGTAGATCGTCAGTAAAAGATAGGATCACATCCTTTGGAGTGAGGCTTGCGAGAATGGGAAGAGCCAGATTTGGAATTGGAGCATTTTCTTCCACTGCTGGAGAGATGAGCTCGATCTTCATAGAAAATATCTAACAGTGTTCGCGTAAATTGTCAAAAAAAGGTTAAAATAGCTATGACGTCGGTAAAAGGGTCGTGAGGCCAATCAGATTTATGTATAACTCATTTAATATCAATTAGTTAGAATCAGTTAAACTTTTTTCTTGACAAAGTTTTTAATCGTTTTATAATTATTTTGTAGCTATTTTATAATTAAAAAAGTCGAAGAAATTTCAAAGAATATTTTTCTTGACAAGCCATCGTAGCTCTATTATAAGTACATTGTGAAATAGTTAACTTATTAGATTTAAGGTTCGAATGGACGATAGAATCCCCAAAAAAGAACCTAAACTTGAAATCCTTCCTTCTTCAATTAGTTTGCAGAATAAGGTAAAGTTCGAAGTCTATGGAGAGGAGATGATTGAGAAAGAAGTGAAGCAGAGCGGGAATAGCGGACGAGTTTATCTTCCTCCAGAATGGGTAGGAAAACATGTCAAGATTATCCGCATTGACTGATAGAGTCCTTACAAAAGAGATCAAGATCCGAAAGATCGGAGTCGAAGATATACCAGAGATCGTGTCCATCCAGGAATCCATCTTACAAAAGAAGGTTTCGAAAAAATGGGTACAAATGGTCAAAAATCACTTAAAGAAAGAGGAGAGTATCGGTTTCGTAGCTTTAAAGAATGGTCAGGTGGTGGGTTTTATCATTGGCCAGATCAAAGGGGAGGGATTTGGGCTGGAGCAGAGTGGATGGATTGAGGTCGTTGGAGTCCATCCAAGACAGATGGGGACAGGGATTGGCAGGGCGTTAGCCGAAAAACTCTTTCAGTTTTTTAAAAAGGAGGGTATTCGAGATATTCATACGGCTGTCCGATGGGACGCCGGAGATATGCTTAGCTTCTTTAAAGCCATCGGATTTGATCGTTCCGTTTTTATCAATCTCAGCAAACATTTGGATTGAAGATTTTTTTAATAAGTCGTTATTACCAGATTAAAGAAGATCTTAAAAGGAACGATCAATTAAAACCGTTAGAAGAGCCTCGGTTGTCTAACGGCGTAAACGTAGAAGTCACTGACTTAGGTTACGGAGATCATTCAAGGGGTTAAACATGAGGTACGCAGAGACAGGATATCATTTAGAGATTGATTTATCTCGAGGGAATATTGAGAAGGTCGAAACGGATCAACGGTTAACCGAACTCCACCTGGGTGGGTTGGGCACAAACGCCAAGCTATTATGGGACAGGGTTCCTCCTGAAACCGAACCTTTTTCTCCAGATAATCTATTGATATTTGGCACAGGTCTTTTGTGTGGAACACCTGCTCCAGGGGCCAATCGCACCATTGTGACGACCTACTCGCCCCAAACTTTATTCATGGGATATTCCATGATGGGGGGATTCTGGGCACCTGAATTGAAATACGCCGGTTATGACAAGGTTGTATTTCGTGGGAAATCTCCTCATCTGGTCTATGTCTGGATTAATAATGACAAAGTCGAAATACGGGATGCCTCTCATTTAAAGGGGAAGGGCGCCATCGAAACTGCCGAACTGATTAAGCAGGAATTGAAGGATCCGAACATCAAAGTCGCTGCAATCGGATTGGCAGGTGAAAACAGGGTCTATATGGCTTCCATTGAACAGGGCCGTTCCAGTGCCAGCCGGCTCGGTATTGGCGCTGTAATGGGCGACAAAGGGATTAAAGCGGTTGCGGTTCGTGGGACAAAAGACATTAATATTGCACGGCCCGACGAATTTCTTGAGCGTTGCAATGAGGTTCTGAGATATATCCAGTTTCGCAATGAACATCCAATTAAGAATGTCGAGCCGATTTTCGAAGGCCTTGGTTCGCCCCAAGAGATGAAGCTGGTTGACGAGAAGTGGCACACCACCGGTTTCATGTGGGGGAATGCCCGCACCCGGAGAAAGGACTTTTGGAACAAAGAGGTTGAAGAGAGATGGAAGGCGATTCAGGAAAGTGTGCGAACCCGACTCATCAGTTGCTATAACTGTCCGATGAAGTGCGGGGCCATCATCTCTGTTCCGGGTATTTCAACCTATATGATGAAATGTTACTCGAAACTGACCTATACCATGGCAGCTTATTCAGACTTGGATTTTGGATTCAAAATCGCTCAACGCGCAACCGACTATGGCGTGGATGGTTTTTCAACCCCTCAAGTGATGGCCTTTGCCCTCGAGCTTTATGAGGCTGGCATTTTAACCGATCAGGATATGCCCGGAATGCCGTCCGAAACAGAAGGAAGGTTCTTCTGGCTGCTTGACCGAATCGTCCATCGAGAAGGCATTGGAGATATTTTAGCCAATGGCACCTATTGGGCGGCTAAACAGATAGGAAAGGGAGCAGAAGAATACGCTCATAATAATATCAAGAAACATGAGCAACTTCCTCTCAAGCTCGGTATGCTCAATCCCGTCTACTTCCTCATGTACTGCACGGGCGAGAAGGCAAACATTACTCAGATCGAAGGACAGTTTCCTCAGGAACCTTTTGCCAGGCGGGAGGATAGAGAAGAGTTTGTGAAGGATTGGATTCAGGTTCCCGACGATAGATTTAAACAATATTTTCTTGACTGGGAACCAAGGGGAGAGAAATCGAATCCCTATTATCCGACTATTCCGATGGCCTGTGAAATTGTGGATTGGATGGAAAAGATGCATTATATCGACGATGCCGTTGGGGTATGTGCGGGATTATCCTCTTTCCCATTGAAGCCTCCTTATCATATCCACAATTACCCTTTAATTATCTCCTCTGCACTTGGGATAGATTTGGATGAGGAAGGGCTGAACCAGATCGTTCGAAGGAACCGTAATTTGGTCCGATCGGTCAATGTGAGAAGAGGTTTGAGAAGGGCGGATGAGAAGCCACCTGAAGATCATTGGAAGAAACGTTTTCCAGAACTTGAGGAGAAGCTCCTCGATGCCTATTATGAATTTAAGGGGTGGAATCGGGATGGTATTCCCAAAAAAGAGACCCTTCAAGAATTAGGATTAGAGTACATCATCGAAGACTTTGAACAGAGAGGGATCTTAAAAGATGAACAAGATTAAGAAGAAGATAAAGACCATCAAAATCGATCTTGATAAATGCAACGGGTGTCGGGCTTGTGAGGTCATCTGTTCCGCCTTTCATGCCAAACCCAAATATAGTAGTAATAATCCCGCCAGGTCTCGGATTCGTGTGGTTCAAGATCCGCTCAGAGATGTCTATCTTCCTGTCTATGCAGGGGAATATACAAAGGCCGAATGTATGGGAAGAGACAGATATGTGATCGATGGGAAGGAATATAGCGAATGTGACTTCTGTCGAGCTTCCTGTCCATCCCGAGATGCTTTTAAAGAGCCTGATTCTGGATTACCACTCAAATGTGACATGTGTGAAGACGATCCCCCCCTGGAGAAACCCTTATGCGTTCAGTGGTGTTTAAATGACGCTCTGGTTTATGAAGAGAGAGAAGAAGAGGTCGAAGAGGAGACAAAGCCAGAGGATGTGGAGATTGGGTTGGAATCTTTGGTGGATAAATATGGACTGGAAAAAGTTGTGGATACCATTGCACGCATGTCAGCAAAGGAGTA
>CAKZKY010000518.1 GCA_937124575.1 uncultured Pseudomonadota bacterium
GACATAGGCCATCACGGATAATGCGACGATGACCAATTCAATGGCTATCTTCTTCATGGGATCACCTCCTTCTTAATTGTTTTGGGTTGAAAAGGATGAAGCGAGTGAACAAAGAGATTAGTAGCAAACCCAATGCCAGAAAGAAAAGAGAAATATTTTCTGCCGTAAAGACTGCTAACTACCCATTCTTAAAGAGGTTTTAGAGGGGACCATTTCCAGATAACGGAAAGGTTTCCTTCCTTTTTACTGCCAACAGTTGTTGACAGTAAAATGAAAAACGGTAGGGAAAAATGGAGAGAACCCTCTGATTTGATAAGGAGAGTTCAAACTGCAAACAATCGTTTGCAGTTTGAAAAAAAGATTACAGTCTGATTGGCATCAGTCTACTTCCTTCATTTTGATCCCAAACTGTCTTGCTTTTCGGATGAGATAATTACGGCTTATTTTCAGAATTTTGGCGGCCTCCGTTCGGTTCCACCGTGTGGATTCGAGGACGTTGAGGATCAGCCTTTTTTCAAACTCCTCCCTCATCTTGATCAGCCCTGCCTTTGAAAGTTTGTCGTCTTTTGCGCTTCTGTCTGATGATATTAAAATTTCAAGAGGAATGTCCTCCAGCTCGATCAGATCATTTCCCCTGGATAGAACGACAATCCTTTCAATCAGATTCTCCAATTCCCGGATGTTTCCTGGCCAATGATACCGACAAAGGGCATCCAATGTCTTTTCAGAGAATCCTGAAATCTTCTTATTGAAGGCAGTGATGAATTTGTTGAGGAAGTGTCTGGCCAGCAGGGGGATATCTTCTTTTCTCTCTCGAAGTGGAGGAATGGATATAGGAACAACATTCAACCGGAAGTAGAGATCCTGGCGAAATCTTCCCTGAGCTACATCCTCTTCGAGGTTCCTATTCGTAGCTGAAATCACCCGGATATCGACTTTGATGGTCCTGTTCGAACCGATCCGTTCGATCTCCTTCTCCTGTAGAACTCGGAGGAGTTTCGCCTGAAGATCAGGTCTTAATGCGGAGATTTCATCGAGAAAGAGCGTGCCTCCATTGGCATGCTCGAATTTCCCGATGGTTCGCGTATGGGCGCCGGTAAATGCTCCCCGTTCATGGCCGAACATCTCGCTTTCCATCAATTCGGGAGGGATGGCCGCGCAATTAATGGCCACAAAAGGCCCTGCCTTGCGATTCCCTTGATTATGGATGGAGCGGGCTACGAGTTCTTTTCCGGTCCCGCTTTCACCGGTGATCAAAATGTGGGTGGAGGTATGAGCCACTTTTTTGATGAGATCAAAGATCTCCAACATCTTCTTATTCTGGCTGATAATCTGGTCGAATCCTCGAGCGGCCTCAATTTCTCTCCGGAGAAAATCCAACTCTTTATGAAGCTTCTGTTTGCTGAGAACTCGATGGACGCTCGAAAGGATGTCCTCGGGTTCATAAGGCTTGGTGATATAGTCGTAGGCGCCCAATCGTATGGCATCCACTGCCTTTCGGGCCAGATCGAGCGCAGAAACCATAATGACATCCAACTCCTCATCCTGTTCTTTGATCTTTCGAAGGACTTCGAGCCCATCCATATCGGGCATATTCACATCCAGGAGGATGAGATCAACGGTCTCTTCCTGAAGAATCTTCAATGCCTCCGGACCATTTCCCACACAAAGAACGCGGTAGTCATCTTCAAGGATGACCTCGAGAGATTGTCTGGCTCCCGGATCATCGTCAACCACTAAGATCGTTTGCTTAATCTCCATAGATGGTCACTATAAAAAAAATGGTTCCCCTCGTCAAGGGAAGATGATCCTCCATTGACATTTAATCTTTGGAGTGTTAGTGGGGAGGTGACAAAAATATGGAGTTTTCTAATGGGTGAAAGGAGCATGAGATGCACTTCTTCATACAGAAGGAGCTTTTCAATCTCTTACCGGATCTAACGATTGGAGTGGTTATTGCCACCGGCCTGGATAACACCCGTTCTTCCGGCGAAATTGACCGACTCCTCGAACAAGCCGTCGAAACGTTGAAGAAGAACTTCGTTGGCGAAAAGGCCCAAGATCATCCCCGGATCAAGCCCTGGAGAAATGCTTTCTCCAAACTGGGCATTTCCGGAAGCAAGTTTCCGAGTTCTATCGAATCCATGGCAAGGAGAATCCTTAAAGGCGACCCCTTCCCAAGAATCAATCCCTTGGTTGATCTCTATAACAGCATCTCCCTAAAGTATTTGGTCCCCATGGGCGGACATGATCTGGATACGCTTCAAGGCAATATCTATCTTCGATTTGCAGAGGGATGGGAACCTTTTACTCCAATGGGGGGTGGGGAGACGATCACTGTACCCAAAGGAGAACTTGTCTACCGAGATGATTCAGAAGTCCTGACCCGCAACTGGGTCTGGCGTCAATGCGACAAGGACAAGGCCACCGAAAAGACAAAAAATATCTTCATTCCCATTGATGTATTAGGAGATGTCGGTAAAGAACGGGCTGTTGAAATCATCAATGAACTCTCCGAATGGATTCCAAAGTACTTAGGAGGAACGATCTTCTCGGCCATCCTCAACAGAGAAACAGTTTCATTAGATTTACCTCTCTGAAACCGAAGGCAAGGTTGTTGAGCTAAAGAAAAAGGGAAGAGAGAATCTCTCTTCCCTTTTAACATTTTCCCTTTCCTCCACATGACGATGAAACGTATTGAAAGGGGAGGATTAGAAACCTTTCTTCTGGATTTCGGCTAAGCCCTCATCCACTGTGAATACGGCGCCGCATTTCGGACATTTAATCTTTGTGTCCCCAGAGGTCCCGCAACCGAAAGAAAAGATTGCCAACATCGCCAATGCCAAAAAGATACACACCATTCTCCTCATTACCTTCACCTCCTTTCAATGAAATTTCCCAAAGACTTCTCAAAAAATGTGAGAAACAATTTAGTTTAATCGGATAACAAAAACCCTTCGTGTTGTCAAGAGAAAAAATCGAGATTTCTGAAAAAGTATTTAAAAAAGT
>CAKZKY010000519.1 GCA_937124575.1 uncultured Pseudomonadota bacterium
TTAAAGATTTAACCTGAGAGATTGAAGCTGCTCGATATTCTTCTCTTTTCTCTGGGCAATCTTCCGAAAGATTCGTGAAACCTCAGGAAGGGGGATTTTGAGAGAGGCCTCCTGAAAAAATTTTTTTGCCATTTCCTCGAGGAGGAGAGCTACTTGCAATAGACCGGCATCATCCGGAGGATTCGTCAGGCTCATGTCAATCCTGTAATCCTCCTTCTGCAGTCCTTCAATCGGTTCGAGAATCATCTCGGTCACATTCTCCCGCCTTGTCTGCTCCATCAGAGAATGGCTTTTCTGTGCTTCGTTCAATAATGATTGAAGTGTCTCTTTAAGAGCCGTATTTTTTGCCTTTTCAACCATAGCCTTATAGACACCCTCTCTCTGTTCCACCATCTCCGCCGCAAATCCCATGATCGCACCAAATGTCGAAAGACTCATTCCTCTCTTCTCCTTAGGCTGTATCTTTTGATATTGAGTTAGATAGAAAATAGTGGGATCGTTAGACGGTAATGGTAAGGACGCCCGTATCGTTAAAAAAGGCATTGCGTTTATCGTCTCCTAATTCTTTGCACGTTACCGAAACCAATAACCGAAACGGGCTTCGTCACCTTTACCTTAACCCAATCACCCGGAGTAATATCGTGGTCCAAGCTGGCCTTTCAGCCAGAACCAATTAATTTTACTATGCGCTGTAATAGAATTTTATGTCCAGCGTTGAATCACAACCTTGGTATCAGTAAAGAACTGGAAGACCTCTCTTCCATGGCCTTTAATATCCCCAAAGAAAGAACCTTTTGCTCCACCAAAGGGGAAGAAGGACATGGGAGCGGCGATTCCAAGATTGATCCCCATCATGCTTGCGACCGCACGATACTTGAACTCTCGGGCGGTCTTACCATTCGTCGTATAAAGACAGGCCGCATTCCCGTATTCGCTGTTCTCAATCAATTTTAGACCCTCATCAAGATTCTTAACACGAATCATGGAAACCACCGGTCCGAAGATCTCCTCTTTAGCAATGGTCATCTCTGGATGGACCTCATCAAAGATGGTTGGTCCAATGTAAAATCCATTGGGATAACCTTCGACCTTGATAGTTCGGCCATCGAGGATCAACTTGGCCCCTTCCTGAATCCCTTTCTCAATATATCCGAGAACCTTCTCCTTATGTTTCTTTGAGACCACGGGGCCCATCTGGATTCCTTCTTCCAGGCCATTGCCGACCTTGAGGGCCTTAGCTGCAGAGACAAACTTCTCTTTCAATTCCTGATAAACATCTCCAACTGCAACGAGGACAGACCCTGAAAGGCACCGTTCTCCAGCACATCCATAAAAAGATGTGATCAGCGAAGGCATGTGTCTGTCTAACTCCGCATCCGGCATGACCAAGACAAAGTTCTTTGCGCCACCGAGCGACTGAACCCTCTTTCCTGTCTCTCCACAGGCTTTATAGACATATCGGGCTGTTGAGCTCTGTCCTACGAAAGAGATTCCCTTAATGTCTGGATGATAGAGCATCCCGTTGACAGCCTCTTTGGCTCCATGGACCATATTGATCACACCTTCTGGAAATCCGCACTCATCAATCACCTCGAAAATCCGGGTCTGGGTCATGGGCACCTGCTCCGAAGGTTTCACAATATAGGTGTTCCCGCAGACAACCGCATAGGGCAAAAACCACCAGGGTACCATTGCCGGAAAATTAAAGGGAGCAATCACTCCGAACACACCAATGGGTTGTCGTTCTGCCGTGCAATCAATACCCTGAGCGATATCTTCGAGATTATAACCGGTCATCAGGGTGGTCACGCCTGTCGCATGCTCCACGTTCTCAATCATCCGGCGTACCTCACCCCGGGCTTCATCCAGGGTTTTTCCTTCTTCTGTCACAAGAATTCGGGAAATATCTTCAAATGCCTCCTCAAAGAGGTTCTTAAGTTTGAAGAAGTATCTGGCTCGTGTGAGCGGAGGAGTGCATCTCCACTCCCAGTAAGCTTCTTTGGCCGCCTTTACCGCCTTGTCGATATCCTCGGCTGTTGAAAAGGGAACCTCTCCGATCTTCTCGCCTGTAGCAGGACACCAGACATCGCCGTACTCCTTCGTCTTCGAATCGACCCATTCTCCATTGATGTAATTCTGCACTCTTCTCATATCCCTTCCTCGCTTTTTTAAATA
>CAKZKY010000520.1 GCA_937124575.1 uncultured Pseudomonadota bacterium
TTCCATAGTTGTTTCGGTGTTGATGATGTCTTTTGATGTTCTGTTCAGCCAGTTTATGAGCGGAATTGCCCGGGCGGCTCTACTCTTTTTGGTCGCCTCGGGCCTTTCCCTCACCTTTGGTGTCCTCAGGGTCCTCAATTTCTCCCATGGATCCCTTTACATGTTAGGGGCCTTTCTGACATATTCCATCTGGAAATTCCTTCTCATTCCGGTAGTCGGCTTTTATGTGGCGACGATCCTGGCCGCCCTGATCATGGGAGGGGTTGGGGTGATCATCGAATACTTCCTGCTGAGACGGCTCTATGCTAGAGGATGGCCCGAGCAACTTCTTGGCACCTATGCAATCGTCCTGATCATTACCGATATTGTTAAATGGGGATGGGCCGGAGAATTCTTTTCGATCCCGAGACCGGTTCCCTTTAAAGGGACTGTTTTTCTTTTCGGTTTTCCGTTTCCCTCATACAATTTTTTCATCATCATATTAGGATTAATCGTTGTCGTCTTTCTCTGGTGGCTGGTCTATAAAACACGTCTGGGCGATATCATCCGGGCAGCCGCCCACGACCGGGAAATGGTCTCTGCTCTCGGGATCCCTATTCCATGGCTTTTTACATGGATATTCGTCCTTGGGTCCGTCATCGCTGGTTTAAGCGGGGGGGTGACTGCTCCTTTCGGTTCCATCGCCTTGGGAATGGATATTGAGATTATCGTGGAATGCTTTGCAGTGGTTGTTATCGGCGGAATGGGAAGCCTTCCTGGAACACTCCTGGGTTCTCTAATCGTTGGGCAAGTTTATGCTTTCGGAATCATGTTTAAACCGGAATTAGCCCTGGCTTTCATTTTTATGGTCATGGCGGCGGTACTCATTATCCGTCCATGGGGTATCTTCGGAAGGCCTGAAAGATAAGCGATGGTACAGTCTCAGATCGAACAAAACCAAAACTGGTTTAAAAAAGGAGGGTGGCTCATCCTTCTCGTTGTTGCATTTTTAATCGCTCCCTTTGTTCTGTCTAAATTTTACCTCACCATCCTTTGTGAAGCACTGGTCATGAGTCTGTTCGCGTTGAGTTTCAATCTTCTTTTCGGTTACATGGGGCAGCTTTCGTTTGGGCAGGCCGCATTTTATGGGCTCGGAGGATATGTGGTCGCCATGCTCATCACCAAAGCTCAGTTTAACTTCTGGCTCAGTTTGGCGGCAGGACCTGTATTGGCTGCTCTAATAGGGCTCATTGTTGGCTATTTCTGTGTTCGATTGCGCGGGATTTACTTTGCGGTGTTAACCCTCGCTTTCGGCCAGCTTATTTTTGTGATCATCTTCAAATGGCATGATTTTACGGGCGGCGATGATGGCATTCAGGGAGTTTTTCCGCCCGAATTTCTAAGGTCAATCGAAGCTTACTATTATCTCATCTTTATCGTCTTCGCCATCTCTGCCTTGATTTTGTGGCGCATCGTTAATTCACCATTCGGCCAGACACTCAAAGCCATGCGGGAAAACCCTGAAAGAACCGAGTTTTTAGGGATTCATATCGCAAGGTATCAATTGATTGCCTTTGTGATTGCCGCTGCTTTTACCGGCTTAGCCGGCGCTATCTGGGTCCCATTTTATCGGTCCGTTGCGCCATCCTATCTGACTTGGATTAAATCGGGAGAACCGGTCATGGCAGCTATTTTGGGAGGAGCCAACACCTTCTTCGGACCGATTCTCGGAATGTTCATCATGACTTTTATCCATGCCTATATTCTCGGCTTTACCCATTTCTGGCCAGTCATCATGGGAACGATCATTTTAATTATCATCTTCTTATTGCCAGGAGGGATTCTGGGATTCGCTCAGGAGAAGTTAAAGGAAAGGAAAGAAAAGAAAGGGCTCAACAAGAAACTCAAAATTTAAAATAAAGTAACCCCACCCTACCTCCCCTTAGGTTTAGGGGAGGAGAGGAGGGGTTATGAATTCTGAAGTTGAAAAACTTATGTTTCTTCAAACGCAAAGCATCACAAAAGAATTCGGTAAGCTTCGAGCAGTTAATCAGGTCAGCCTTGATGTGAAACAAGGGGACATCCACGCCATCATCGGTCCGAACGGGGCAGGAAAATCCACCTATTTTAATCTGGTCACCGGATACCATCGGGCTACGGAAGGAAAGGTTCTTTTCAAGGGGAAGGATATCACTCATCTCCCTGCTTTCCACCGTTGCAAACTGGGAATAACCCGTTCTTTCCAGATCACAAGTATCTTCCCGAAACTCACGGTCTACGAAAGTGTTTTGATGGGTTTGCTGGCTCATCGGGGAGTGACTCTTAATTTCCTGTCGTCCGCCAAAAAATACTTCAATGAGGAGGTATGGAAAATTCTTGAAGATGTCGGGCTTGCCGATCAAGCCCATGCATTAGGCGAGTCCATTTCTCATGGAGATAAGAAGAGACTTGAATTGGCCATCACATTGGGGACCGAACCAGAAATCCTTCTCCTCGATGAACCCACCTGTGGCATGTCTCCTGAAGAAACAGAAACCACCATGATTTTCATTCGCAAATTAGTTGAAGATAAGAGGTTGACCATCCTCTTCACTGAGCATGACATGAGTGTCGTGTTTGGAATCGCCAAAAGGATCTCTGTACTTCATCAAGGCACGCTGATTGCAGATGGAACACCAGAAGAGGTCAGAAATAGCGAGGAGGTTCAGCGAGTTTATTTAGGTGGAGTGGCTTAATGCTTGATATAAAAGAGATTCATACCTATTATGGAACCAGCCATATCCTTTTCGGAATCTCTCTCTATGTCGAAAAAGGTGAAGCGGTCTGCCTTCTTGGAAGAAATGGAGCAGGAAAAACCACTACCTTCAGAAGTATCATTGGACTCACCCCACCCAAATCTGGTAGTATTAAATTTATGGGAGAGGAGATTGTGGGGAAGCCTCCTTTTGTGATCGCCCGTTTGGGGATTGGATTTGTTCCAGATGATCGAAGGATCTTTCCCGACCTGACGGTTCGGCAAAACATTCTTGTTGCTCGCCGTGAAAGAGAGGGAGCGATCTGGAATCTTGATCGTATCTATCACCTCTTTCCCAAACTGAAAGAATTGGAAGGGCATATGGGGAATCAACTCAGTGGTGGAGAACAACAGATGCTCACGGTTGCCCGTACCCTCATGACTAATCCCCAACTGATCCTTCTCGACGAACCTGGAGAAGGATTGGCACCACTGGTCGTCAAAGCTATGGGAGAACAACTGGCAGAGATCAAGAAGACAGGCATCACCATGCTCATCTGTGAACATAATGTAGGGTTAGCCACCACCTTGAGCGATCGAGCCTACGTAATGGACAAGGGGTCAATCCGCTATCAGGGGACCATTGAAGAATTAAAAAAGAACGAAGAAGTCAGAAAGAAATAC
>CAKZKY010000521.1 GCA_937124575.1 uncultured Pseudomonadota bacterium
AAGGATAGCTGGCGGCATAAGCAGGCAGGCGCACATACAACGGTGATCTCTTCCCCCCAGAAGGTCGCTCTGATTCGGGACGTAGAGAAGGATTTAACCCTTGCAGAGCTTCGGGAGAAACTGATTCAGGATGTGGACCTCATCCTTTCCGAAGGGTATAAGAAGGATGTCCAGCCCAAGATTGAAATTTTCAGGAAAGAGAAGCATCAGGAACTTCTCTGCACCAAGGTGGATAATCTCGTCGCCATCGTATCGGACAGGGAATTCGATATGGGGGTCCCCTGTTTTTCACTCGATGATGTTAAAGGGGTGGCTGATTTTATCGAGAAGAAATTTCTGAAGGTGAAAAAAGAAGAGGGGATTACCCTAAAAGTGGATGGGAGGGCCGTATCCTTAAAGCCCTTTATCAGAGATTTTCTGTCCGGGTCGATTAAGGGAATGGTCAGCTCATTGAAAGGATGCGAAAAAACCAAGAAGATTGAGATTTATATTGAGGATTAAATCTGAAGTCTCTCCTGAACCCGTTTTTTCCATTCCTGAGGTTTGAGAGCCGGTTATCCATCTCTGAAAATGAGAGTTTAATTAATGCACGGGTCTCAATGTGTTGGCGTTCGTTTTCTTGTCCCAAACGGTTAAGCCTGTTTTCTACTCCATTTAGTCTTGTTTCCACTCGATCGAGTCTTTCTACAACTCCAGAATGCCCTTCGGCTAAAAGTTTGATATGGTCCATCAATCCTTCTGAAACTACATGGAATTCATGGATAATCTCTTCTTTGAATTTTCCTAAGGTATTTTCTAAATCTGCTTTGGTTGCATATTCTTCACGGGCTCCCATCGAATTTTCTCCTTTTATTGCTCCCACTCATCATTGTATTAAAAACTTCTCATAAAACGATAGCTTCGTCAAAATCTTTAAATTATTCCATGACCCAGAAGGATTCGTCGCGGAGCGCAACATCCACCTGCTTACCGACAGAGAGGTCAAGATTTCGAAAGGCATAGTTAGGGATGGAGATTTCGAAGGAGATATTCCCTCCCATCTCTTGAAAGAAGACGCTATGGTGTCTTCCTCTGCTTAAAATATCCTTAATATTTCCCATAAAAATATTCCGTTTTAATGATTCTTTAATGGGTTTTCCCTTACGCAAGATCATCACCTCTTCAGGTCGGATGTAGAGATCCGCTTCTCTCCCTGTCTCCATCCTGCTCTGGCAGGCGCTATTCGGAATGGAAAATCGGAGACCATTAATTTCAAACTGACTTCGTTCAACACAATCGTCTTTTCCTAAGATCTTTCCCCTATAGAGATTCCTCAGACCCAAGAACTGCGCCACCTTTTTAGTTTTAGGTTTTAAAAAGATATCGTCCCGCTTTCCAACCTGCTCCACCTTGCCATCAATAAAGAGGGTCATCTTATCTCCCAGGAGAAAGGCTTCCTCGAAGTCATGTGAGACACATAGAATGGTTGGATGAAAGGAAGAGAGAAGGGTCTTGAGGAGTTGCTGGATTTCAAACTTGATAGAGGGGTCTAGGCCGGAGAAAGGTTCGTCAAGGAGGAGAAGTTTTGGCTTTGGAGCCAATGCCCTAAGAAGTGCCACACGCTTCTTTTCTCCTCCACTGAGGTTGGTGGGGAAGCGTTCCAGTAGATGTCCAATCTTCATCACCTGTATGAGTGATTCAACATACCCCTCATAGACTTTTAAGGGGTGGTTCTGGGCCTTGATTCCATAAAGGATATTCTCCTTTACGGTCAAATGGGGAAAGAGGGCAAGGTCTTGGGGAACATAGGAAATCTCTCTTTTTTCGGGTGGTAGGTTCTGAATCTCTTTTTCACCGATCCATATCTTTCCCGTTTTGGGTTGATGCAACCCGATGATTGATTCCAGAATTAGAGTTTTCCCGCTTCCTGTAGGCCCAAGCAGGAAGTGAAACGCTCCTTCCTCGATTTCGATATAGAGATCTGATATGGCAAACGTCTTTAGAAGAATAGTGAGACCTTCGATTCTAATCATAACGGACCATTTTCCCTGTAAACCTCACCGCATAGAGGGCGACCAGTCCAAGAAAAATAAGGAGGAGAATCAGAACAATGGTCTTTTCGATATTGGCTGAGGCCAGAGCTGTAAAAATGGCAATAGGCATGGTTTCCGTCTTTCTGGGCATGGCGCCTGCAAGGGTTACGGTGGCACCAAATTCACCTATAGCCTTTGCCCATGCAAGAATGACCGAGGCTAATAATCCCCGAAAAGAAAGGGGGAGTGTAATTCGATAGAAAGCCTGCCATGAGGAGGAGCCAAGTGAACGGGCTACTGCTTCATAACGCGGAGAGATCTCATCCAAAGACGCCTTCATCAGGCGTGTCGCCAATCCAGCAATGGTTGCAAATTGCGCCAGAATGATTCCCGGGAATTCAAAAACGAAGGAGATGCCTTTTCTTTGGATCACTTCTCCCAAAGGCGTATTAAAGAAGACAAGGAATGAGGCTCCCAGGGCGATTGGCGACATGATGATCGGGATTTCAAGGAATGTATCCACGATCTGTTTTCCTTTGAATTGGAAGCGGGAGAGGGCATAGGCGGATGGAAGGCCAACCAGAACGGAAAAGAGGGTCGCAAGGGTAGCAGCCATGAGGCTAAGACGGATTGAGAAAAGGGTGGAAGGATGAGTCAGTGCTTCCCAGAACCCTCCCAGGTTTGTGGAGAAGAGGAGCGAAGCCAAAAGACCGAAATAGAAGATGAAGATGCATATGGCTGCACCAATCATGGTATAACGGAAAGCCATGGATCCTCCTTAGTTGAATTTCCAATCACCAAATTCCAATCACCCAAAAATAACCAATCCCCAAACTCCAATTATCAAAAATCATTAAAACTTGGGTATTGGGTCTTGGTTATTATTTGATGTTTGGTTATTGGTATTTGGTTATTCACCTTGTTCTCCATTCTTTCGGCAAAACATATTCGCCTCCAACGGGTGTGTCAGGTTTTGTAAAGAGACGTGCCTCTTGGAGATCAATCATATAATGATACTTCCGAAAGATGGCCTTTCCATCTGAAGAGACCATGAAATCTATGAATTTCTGAGCCAAACTCCTGTCCGTTGTGAACCTCGAGATGACAATAGGGATATAGCCAATTCTTGGAATCTCTTCGGGTTTCAAGCAGACGGTTTCAATCCGTTGTGGATCCCAATGCTGGAATACCTGCCAGCCAATCACTGCGTCAACTGCCCTCAAGGAGATCACATTGGCCGTCTTTTCACAACTCTCCGTATAATTGACCAGATTTTTTCTGAGCGCCTCCTTCTCTGGCGGATTGAGATTCTTCTCAATGATTTCCACAGCATAAGTTCCGACACAGACCGCTTCCGGATTGGCGATAGCGATGCGGATTCCCTTTTTAGTCAAATCCTTCAGTGATTGAATCCCATTGGGGTTTCCTTTCTGGACGTTGATGGCGGGGATGAGATAGACAACGACCTTCTCAGTTTCAGGATAGACAAGGCCATCCTTTTTTGCCACTTCCATGAAGTCAGACGAGCCTGGGAAGTAGATGTCCCCCTTCTTTGACAATTTCATCTGTGAGAGGACAAACCCAGAACCTCCGAAGATTACTTCGACGGGAATTCCCGTTCTTTTTCGGAACTCTTTAATCACCTCTTCGGTGGCTGGCTTGCTTGCTGCGCCTGCAAACAGTAAAAGGGTTTGGGAGAAGGCTGGGGCTTGTAAGGAGAAGGTGAGTTGGACAGCCACGAGCAGAGAGACATAGAAAGCATAACGGCAAAAAAAGCTCATCATCTCCCTCTAAAATGTTTAAGGAAGAGTTTGATTAGTGTCTTTTCTGTTTCTTTCCGGAACCGACTGTACTGTTTCATTAATTGATTGGCATCAGGGGTAACTTTCGATCCTCCGCCTGAGACCCCACCGATCCTACGTTCGAGAAGAGCAAAGCCAAGTCTTTTCTCGAGAGTCCGTATGAGCCGCCAGGCTTTGCTATAGGACATGGACATCTGAAGGGCAGCCTGATGAAGAGAATGGGTTTTCTCAACCCTTTTCAGAAGTTCATAGGGACCATCCCCAAAGGCTTTTCCATTTTGATCGAGCCATAATTTATAAACGAGTTTCATCGAATTGATCCTCAGCGTTATTCTCATATGAGAATAACGGTACTTATTTTATAATAAAGACAATTCAATCTGTCAAGTTGTTCAAAAGAGGGTCTTTTTCAAACGCTTAGCTGAGTTTACTGCTAATCGGATGGATGGGTTGAACCGAGGGGTAAACATGATATATTAT
>CAKZKY010000522.1 GCA_937124575.1 uncultured Pseudomonadota bacterium
CATCGGTGGGATCATGAATATTTGAAATCATTGGCTGGGGGATGAGGATTCGAACCTCAATTCACGGAGTCAGAGTCCGTTGTCCTACCATTGAACGATCCCCCAACAACTTCACATTGCAAATTTTTAAATTGTATATTTCAAACTGAAAATTATATTAACACCAAAAAAAGATTTCATCAATTATTAAGTATCTTCCTTTTCAAGACATCTATAAGGTTGTCAATCGGGATCTCTTCCTGGGATTGATTCCACATATTTCTCAAAACCGCCCTGCCCTTCTTTAATTCTTCCTCGCCCAGAATCAGTACATAGCGGGCTTTCAATTTATCGGCCCGTCGCATCTGGCTCTTTAGGCTTTTGCCTTCGTAATCAAATTCAGCGCGAATCCCTTCGAGGTGGAATTGATTGGCTAATCGGTAGGCCTTCTCATCCATTCCTTTCCCAGGAGTGGCGATGAAGAGATGGAGTTGCTGCTCTAACTTTTTATCCTTTGGCAGGAGAGATATCAGCCTCTCCATACCAATGGCAAAACCGATCCCTGGAACATCAAGCTCTCCGATTTCTTGAAAGAGATTATCGTATCGGCCACCTCCAGTCACCGCATTCTGGGCACCAAGATCATAGGACACCACTTCAAATGCCGTTCGGGTGTAATAATCCAGTCCTCTTACCATTTTTGGGTTTAAGACATAGTTAAGGCCTGCCACTGAGAGATATTCTTTAACTTTTCCAAAATGGCTCTGACACTCCGCACAGATAAAGTCTGTCACTCTTGGGGCATCCGCAATGGCCTCCTGGCAGGTCTGGACCTTACAGTCGAAGATCCGAAGGGGATTGGTTTGAAGCCTTCTCTGACAGTCCTCGCACAGTTGAAAAGACTTTTTCGTCAAATAGTTTTTCAATCCTTCCCGATACCGGGGCCGGCAGTCACGGCAGCCGAGAGAATTGATTTGAAGTTCCAACTTCTCAAGCCCCACCTTTCCTAGAAAATGGATGAGCATGAGGATGACCTCTGCATCAACCACTGGGTTCCCCACACCGAAGACCTCTGCATCAATCTGATAGAATTGGCGGTAGCGTCCCTTCTGGGGTCTCTCATATCGGAACATTGGGCCAATGCAATAGAGTTTTGCGACAGGGTCGAATGTGTAGAGTTGATGTTCGAGATAGGCCCGGGCCATGGAGGCTGTCGCTTCAGGACGAAGGGTCAAAGAACTCCCACCCTTATCAATAAAGGTATACATCTCCTTTTCAACGATGTCTGTCGCCTCACCAATACCCCGGGCGAAGAGTTCTGTTCGCTCAAGGATGGGGATACGGATCTCAGAAAAACCAAAACCTTCAAAGACCTCACGGGCCGTCTTTTCAACGAACTGCCACTTTCCGATCTCAGAAGGAAGGATGTCATTAAACCCACGAATGGCTGTGATCCCCATGCTCAATTCTCCCTTTTCATCGATGTAATTTATCCCATTAAAAATTAAAAGTCAAAATTGAACTTCTCCCTACCTTTGCTCCAATGTTTGGGAAAAGAAATAGGGATAAAAAATCGAAATGGTTGATTACAAAATGAATTTAGGGTAATTATTAACCAATTCCACATGACTTGAAAGGAGGGCTTATGCAAATTAACCCCCAGATTTACAGAGAATACGATATTCGCGGAGTGGTCGATAAAGACCTGACTCCTGAAATCGTCCATCGATTGGGCAGAGGATTTGGGACCCATATGATCAACCTGGGCAAAAGATCACTCTCCGTCGGAAGGGATGGAAGACTCAGTTCAAAAACCTTCAGTGAGGCACTCATCGATGGCCTACTCTCCACCGGCTGTGATGTAGTAAATATCGGCCTCTGCCCAACACCTGTGTACTACTTCTCTGTCTTTCATCTGGACAGAGATGGAGGGGCAATGGTTACAGGAAGCCATAATCCTCCAGAATTCAATGGCTTCAAAGTCTCAGTGGGAAAAAGCACTATCTTTGGCGAAGAGATTCAGAAACTGGGTCGGTTGGTCGAGAAGGGGGAGTTTCTCTCTGGCAAGGGGAATCTTTCTGAAGCCGATGTCATCCCGCCTTACCAGGACTATATTAAGAAAAATATCCGTCTCGAAAAGAAGCTGAAAGTTGTCATTGATGCCGGCAATGGGACAGGCGGCGTTGTGGCCGGACCACTGCTCAGGGATCTGGGCTGTGAGGTGGAAGAACTCTATTGCGAGATCGATGGTCGGTTTCCAAATCATTTCCCAGACCCAACGGTTACTTCAAATCTCAAAGATCTGATCGATTGGGTGCTAAAAACAGACGCCGATGTGGGAATCGGTTACGATGGAGATGCGGATCGCATCGGAGTGGTCGATGACCAGGGGAAGATCATCTGGGGCGATCAGTTGATGATCCTCTTTTCACGGGAAATCTTAAAACGTCAGAAAGGTGCAACCTTCGTGGCTGAAGTCAAATGCTCTCAGAATCTATTTGCTGACATCGAGAAGCATGGGGGACGTCCGATCATGTGGCGCACCGGTCACTCCTTGATCAAGGAAAAGATGAAGGAAGAAAAGGCAGCCCTCGGTGGGGAGATGAGTGGCCACATCTTCTTTGCAGATCGTTATTTCGGTTATGACGATGCCATTTACGCATCGTGCCGTCTGCTTGAGCTTCTTTCAAAAACAGATCAGAGGCTTTCCCAGCTCCTCTCGGATGTTCCCAAAACCCACATCACTCCAGAGATCAGGATTCACTGTCCAGACGAAATTAAATTCCAGGTGGTAGAAAAAGTGAAGGAAGAATTGAGGAAAAACTTTTCAATCATCGATGTCGATGGAGTAAGGGTGTTGTTCGATGATGCCTGGGGTTTGCTGAGAGCTTCAAACACCCAGCCAGTATTGGTTTTGCGGTTTGAAGCCTCAACTGAAAAAAGGCTTGCGGAGATTAAAAACCTGGTGGCGGAGAAGGTTCAGGACGCTGTTAAAAGTTTACAAAATTCGTTTCTCAGTATCGATGAATGATGAATATTTCTCAGGCGATCTTTCTCGGGATTGTTCAGGGGTTAACTGAATTCCTCCCGATCAGCAGTTCAGGACATCTCGTCTTCTTTCAATCCCTCTTCGGAATGGAGGAGCCCCAGCTCTTATTCGATGTTATGGTTCATTTTGGAACCCTCTTTGCCGTAATCATCTATTTCAGAAGGGATCTCCTCGGCATCATCCGCGGGATAGGATCATCAATCACTGGAGAGAAAAATGGGGAGGGGGCAAAACTCCTCCTCTTAATTATCATCGCCTCTATTCCTACGGGTTTCATGGGACTCCTCTGTAAAGACTGGTTTGAAACCCTTTTCTCAAAACCGACCATCGTAGGCGTCATGCTTCTCATAACCGGTTCGATCCTCTACCTAACCCGTTGGGCCAAGAAGGAAAAAAGATTCTTAGGTAAGATGAGATGGAGCGATGCCATCCTGATCGGGATAGCCCAGGGAATCGCCATCATTCCCGGAATCTCCCGATCCGGCGCGACCATCTCCATGGGTCTTTTCTGTGGCCTCAACCGGGAGCTCGCCGGAAGATTTTCTTTTCTCCTTTCGATCCCAGCCATCCTGGGCGCCACATTTCTTGAAATAAGGAAGGTTCAGTCCGTATCAGAAATATCATTGTCCCTGATTGGCATGGTGGTCGCCTTTGGGGCGGGGTTGCTCTCCCTGACCGTCTTAATGAGAATCATCAAGACCGGGAACATATCGAACTTTTCCTATTACTGCTGGGCCATTGGGTTATTGATGCTATTCCTGGTTAGGTAGTAGGTTGAATCGTCCCTAATAATAACCTAAATTGAGCGATTTTTTCACCCTTCACAAGGGGGGCGGGGAGGCCTAAAAAGCCTTTTAGAGCGATTACCTTTGATCGATTGAATCAACCATGGGGTCCGTTCAATCATCACCCGTTTGGTGAAAGCTCAAGGTCCATTACCCAAACGTTTAACGTATCGCATTCTAAAAGGGTTTGGGGCATCTCTGCCTCCCTTGTGAAATAGGGTGAATCGCTCAATTTAATAATAACTAATCAATCATCCCATGCGTTTTCAGGATATCATGCCAACGGCTTATAAGGATTTTACGTTCAGCAGAAGAAAT
>CAKZKY010000523.1 GCA_937124575.1 uncultured Pseudomonadota bacterium
AAAAAAACAGGATTGCCACGCCCTCCGGGCTTGCAATGGCTGTAACAACATTTACCCCATTAGAAAGCCCCGCTGCTTGCCCCGTACGAAGCTTAGTTTCTATCGGGGTGTGAGCTTTCCCGTTAGAAAGGCGAAGCGCTTCTAACGGAGTTTACTCCGTTTGTATTAGTTCGGAGTTCGGATTACTTTGTTTTTATTCTCCGAACTCTGAACTCCCTGCCTGTCCGGCAGGCAGACGAACTCCGAGCTTTGTTTTGGTAAACGACACAGACAACTGATCTCTTCCATCACTCGATCGGTCAGGGATACAGCATCCGCCTCTCCCTCTGCGAAAAGAGGAGAGCCGATGCAAATCTCCACGGACCTCCTCCATCCCTTTCTCTCTCCGTAACGGATTCCAACCGGAATGAAAGGAATTTTCTGTTTTAATTCCTCTTGAAACTTCAAAATCATTCGCAGAAGCCTGTTCTTCCCGGCGCCAACGATGTTTCTAAAATAGGTGCCTTCTGGAAAGATGACGATCTTCTCATTCACCTTGATCAATCCGATGAGCATTTTAAAAGATTCCAGTGTCCGAATCGATCTTTCTCGGTCTATTGGAATTCCACCGCTAAGAGCGATATAGTGTTTAATTAGCGGATAACGAAAGAGCTCCTTCTTGGCAACATAATAGAGGCGGTGACGGAAGGCAAGGCCAACCAGAGGGATATCCATCCAGTACTGATGCTTGGGAAGAATAATCGCCGGGCCTTCCTCAAAAAAACCCGGATTCCCTCGGACCTCAATTTTGTAGAAAAGAGAAAAGACCAATCCGGCTAACCATTTGGTCAAGCCGTAGACAAGAGAGCTTCGTTTCATCACTACCAATCAATGCCAAATTCCGAAATCTAAATGTCAATATGAATCCAGCAGGTCTTCTTTGGGAATTTCTGGAGGGATCTCTATGTTTAACCATTCCTTTTTGGCCCGTTTGGCCGCTCTCATCCCTGCCTTCAAGGCTTCACGATTCAATTTTTCTGTCCCCTTAGGCACTCGTGATAAAACCGCCGCTTCCACAGCTCTTGAAGAAACAATAGGGGTCAGTTGAGAGAGAGCACCAAGGGCTACAATATTGGCCACCATCTCTCTCTTAAATTTCTCTCTCGCAATACGAGTGAATGGAATCTGAAACGCCCTCGGGTTAGGAACCTGTGTAACAAAGGCGGAATCGACGATGAGAATCCCTTCCGGTTTGAGATCGGGATAAAATTCATCACATGATTTTTGGTTCATCACTAAAAGAAGATCCGGTTTCATCGCTTTGGGATAATCGATCTCTTCATCACTGACGATCACCTCTGATTTGCTCGATCCTCCCCTTGCCTCCGGACCATAGCTCTGAGTCTGTGCAACAAATTTATGATCGTATATCCCGATCGCCTCTGCCAAAATGATTCCCATCAGGATAATCCCCTGACCTCCTGAGCCTCCCAGACGAATCTCGTAACGATCAGCCATATTTTCTAAACCCTAATTTAGATTTAAGACCTCACACCCTCCACTCCTCCCAATCCTAACACCCCCTTCTTTCTTCTCCCTCTTAACTTAAGAGGAAAAAGGGGTGAGTTATCTAAGGAGGTTGAGTGGGGTTCATGAATTTGCAATTAAAACTCTTCCTTCTCTCCCTGTCTCCTCATTGACCCATTCCTGCTTTGGCCCGTTCCTGAATCTTCTCATATTCATCCTGATAGACCGGAAGTTCCTTATCAACCAGCACACCAATCACAATCTTCCCCGTCAGCTCCTCCGGTTTCATCTTGGCCGCCTTCTCCACGGTGATGGCCTGATCTCTCTGCTGTTCCATCATCTCGACCGCGGTCCCCAAACGGTTCTGCCGGCCATATTGGGTATGGCAGTGGGCAATCACCTCTACTACAGAAAAACCCTTCTTCAGAAAGGCCTTCTCCATCAGGCTGTCCAGGAGTCGGGCATGATACACTGTGCCTCTGCCCACGAAGGCCGCTCCGGCAGTCACTGCCAGCTCAGAGATATTGAATGCCTGCTCAATGTTGGAATAGGTTGTGGTCGTCGATCTCATCCCGTACGGAGTCGTAGGTGAATTCTGACCCCCTGTCATCCCATATATGCTGTTATTCAGGATGATTGTGGTAATATCAATGTTTCTTCGGGCCGCATGGATGAAATGGTTTCCACCGATGGCCACAGCATCGCCATCGCCCATGATGACGATCACCTTCAGGTTGGGTTTGGCCAGCTTGATTCCTGTGGCAAAGGTGAGGGCACGACCGTGGGTCGTATGAAGGGTATTGAAATCAACATAGACCGGAAGCCTCCCAGAACACCCAATGCCCGAGACCAGAACGATCTCATCCTTCTCATATCCGATCCGGTCAATGGCACGGATCAGGGCGCCCAACATAATCCCAATCCCACAACCCGGACACCAGACATGGGGAAACTTCTTGTCATGCCGAAGGTATTTGTGGATCAACTTGGTAATTTCCGGCATCAGGAAACCTCCGCAATCCGATCCAATATCTCCATCGGTGTGATAATCGTCCCATCCACTTTATTGAGGGTAACCACTCTGGCGGTTCCACGATTCACCCGTTTCACCTCCCTGGAGATCTGGCCCATATTCATCTCTGGAACCAAAAGAACCTTTGAGGTTTGCAAAATCTTCTCCACGGCAGACCTCATAAAAGGCCAAAGGGTACTCAACTTGAGCAATCCCACCTTCAGACCTTTCTCTCGGGCCTCGATCACCGCCCTTTTAGCAGAGCGCGCCACGCATCCATAGGCCACAATCGTGATCTCAGCATCCTCTGTCTGAAAAAATTCTCCTATCTGAATCTCTGCAAAATGGGAACTGATCTTTCGATGGAGTCTCGAAATAAATGGTCCGATCTCATCTGGCCTTGAGGTGGGAAAACCCCTTACATCATGGGTGAGCCCAGTCACATGATAACGATACCCCTCTCCAAAATTGGCCATGGCCGGCACACCGCTCGGCGTATCTTCATAAGGGATATACCATTCGGGCGGCATGGTGGGCTTGATGCGATTAAAGATCTCTATCTTCTCATCAGCATCCAAGATCATCTTCTCGCGCATATGGCCCACCACCTCATCAATGAGAAGGATGACGGGGGTTCGAAATTTTTCTGAAAGGTTAAAGGCTCGTATGGTCATGTCATAGCATTCCCTAACCGTCGAGGCGGAAAGCACAATGATTGGATGATCGCCATGGGTTCCCCAGCGCGCCTGCATCACATCACCCTGGGCCGGAAAGGTGGGGAGTCCTGTGCTGGGACCTCCTCGCATCACGTTAACAATGACACAAGGAATTTCTGCAATAATGGCCAATCCCAGATTCTCCTGCATCAGCGAAAACCCTGGACCGCTCGTTGCCGTCATGGACTTCACTCCAGCCAACGAAGCTCCAATGATCGCACCCAGACTTGCGATCTCATCCTCCATCTGGATAAAAGTCCCATCCACCTGGGGTAATCTGACGGATAATACTTCGGAGATCTCTGTGGCCGGAGTGATTGGATAGCCTGCAAAAAATCGGCAACCCGCCCTCAAGGCTCCCTCTGCAACCGCCTCATTGCCCTGGAGCAACAATTCTCTCTGGCGAGATTTCCTCTTCTCCCTTTGGTTGTGCTTCTTCACCTTTGACCTCAACTCTCTTCTTCTCTTTCACTTTTGTTTCTACAGTGATAGCAAAATCTGGACATCGGACCTCGCACCACCCGCAATTGATGCATTGCTCGATATCCTTCACATAAGGATAGCCTGCCTCGTCTTTGGCAAGCACCCCTGTAGGGCAGAAGGCAATGCAGATGCCACAGGCTTTGCACCATGCCTTAAAGATATCAATTCGCGGTGTCACTTTCGGTTTTTTCGGTTCTGCCATCTCTTCTTCCTTACTAGAGGATTGGTCACAATGACTCATCCATCATTACTCTATGGCCCTAACCTTTATAATCTGAAACAAATGGCTTGTCAAAATTTTTCAGAGAGAAAGGCAGGCTGAGCCATTAAACGCCTCTCCCTGTCGCCCTTGCCACCCATAAAATTTTCCTGTTGACAAAAAAATGGACTCCATATAATCATAATAAAAAAGTTTTTTTTACCCTGTTGGAAAACCCTGCGGCTTGCCATGTGTAAGCCGCCCCGTAAGAAGGGCTAAGCTCTTCGAATGAGGTTTACTCTTTTCGCTTTCTATCCAAAGAATTCTTAAAAATCTATAAAGAAAGGAGCGGGCGATGATTTCTTTGAATGTCAATGGCAAGAACTACAAAGTGGATGTTCCGGATGATGCCACGTTGCTTTGGGTCTTACGAGACCATCTTAGAATGACGGGCACCAAATACAGTTGTGGGATTGGTGAATGTGGTGCTTGCACGGTCCACATCAACGGAAAGGCGGAGCGGTCGTGCGTCATTCCCGTCAGTCAGGTCAAGGGGAAAAAGATTACGACCATCGAAGGACTATCCGAAAACCATCCAGTCAAAAAGGCCTGGATCAAAGAACAGGTTCCACAATGCGGCTTCTGTCAACCCGGAGTGATGATGCAGGTGGCCGCTCTCATGTCACAGAAACCAGCCTTGAATGCGGATCAAATCATCTCCAAGATGGATGATGTGATCTGTCGGTGCGGAACGTATCTGCGGATTAAAAAAGGAATTAAAACTGCTGTTCAGATGGCCAGAAAGGAGGCGAAAAAATGATGAATCCTACCATTTCACGCCGCTCATTCTTAAAAGCAACTGGTTTAACCCTCGCCGTCTCTATTACTCCTATGGGTTATTCGATCCTCAATGCTGCCGAAAAGAAGGACCTTAAACCCTTCAATCCAAACGCCTGGCTTCAAATCACCTCCGACAACAAAGTGACCATCTCTATCGGAAATTCTGAGATGGGACAGGGCGTCTTGACATCTCAATCCATGATCCTGGCCGATGAACTGGAAGCCGATTGGAAGCAGGTTCGCATCCGACAGGGGGGCGCCAAACCCGAATACAAAAACCCGATCCTCCCAGGCCAAATCACCGTAGGAAGCGCCAGCATAAGGGGATTTTACGAACCCTTGAGAAAGGCGGGTGCCGCAGGAAGGGCTATGCTTGTCAAAGCGGCTGCCGAAACCTGGAATGTTCCTGAAAGCGAATGCATCGCTGTCTTGGGAACCGTGAAACATGAGAAGAGCAAACGGAGCCTCACCTATGGTCAACTCTGTGAAAAAGCGGCTAAACTTGAGGTTCCAAAAGATCCTCCCCTAAAAAAAGAGGAAGAGTTCAGGTATATGGGCAAATCCATGCCCCGTGTGGATGTCCCAGAAAAGGTGAAAGGCAAAGCAGTCTATGGCCTTGATGTCAATGAGGTGAACTTTAAGGATTTAAAGGATATGCATTATGCCGTGATCGCAAGACCTCCAGCCTATGGCGCCAAACCCATCTCTTTCGATCAGAAGGCTGCCGAACAGGTGAAGGGGGTTGTCAAAGTAATCCAGATCCCTCAGGGGATTGCCGTGTGTGCGACATCAACTGAAGCCGCTCTCAAGGGGAAAGAGGCACTCAAAGTGCAATGGGATAAAGGCACACACCCGGATATGGATAATGCATTTATTGAAAAGTTGATGTTGTCTGATTTGGATAAGCCTGGAGGCAAAGTCCATGAGGCTGGGGATGTTAGGAAGGCTCTTGCTGAAGCTTCAAAGAAAGTGGAAGCCACCTATTACATCCCCGCCGTTGCCCATGCTACCATGGAACCGATGAATACTACAGCCTATGTCAGGGAAGATCGCTGTGATATCTGGTCTCCAACCCAAAATCAGTCCGGCTGTGTCGGTGCAGCCGCAGGGATTACAAAACTTCCACCAGAAAAGATCCATGTCCATACGACCTATCTTGGCTGTGGTCTGGGAAGGCGAGCCTTCGGCGATTTCGTCGGTGAGGCGGTGAGCCTCTCAAAGAATCTTGGAAAACCAGTCAAAGTGCTCTGGACACGGGAGGATGATATCAAGTACGACCGATTCCGAGCACCCATGACCCATCGAATCCAAGCCGCTCTCGATACGCAGGGCCAATTGGTCGGCTGGTCCCACAAAACCGCTGCCATCTCAATTTTGAGGCCTGTGAATCCTGCTGCGGTCAAAGATGGGACCGATGACTACTGTCTCTGGGGCCTCTGGGACCGAAATCCCTTCACCTGGAATGCCAAGATTCAATATGAGATACCAAACCTCTATATTGAATTCGCCATGACCGATCTGCCCATCCCTTGCTGGCCATGGCGTGCCGTCCAGAATGGCCCCAATGCATTTGCTATTGAATGTTTCATGGACGAACTGGCCCATGCCGCTGGAAAGGATCCCCTCGAATTTCGTCTGCAGAATTTGAAAAATAACAAACGGGCTTCTCGCGTGCTCCAAACTGTGGCAGAAAAGGCAGGCTGGGGTAAACCCATACCAAAGGGCCAGGGTCGGGGCATTGCACAGGCTGCAACTTTTGGAACCTGGACTGCACAGGTGGCAGAACTCTCCGTAGACAAGAATACGGGTAGGATTGAAGTGCATCGTGTGGTGGTGGCAGTGGATTGTGGGCCCGTGATCAATCCCGGGCCACTTGTGGAGCAATTAGAAGGGGGAATCATTTTGGCCCTCAGCACTGCCCTTAAAGAAGAAGTAAAGTTCGATAAAGGTGGGGTAGCATCATCGAATTTTGGTGATTATCCCATCCTTCGCATGAGCGAAGTGCCTGAGATTGAAGTTCATATTGTT
>CAKZKY010000524.1 GCA_937124575.1 uncultured Pseudomonadota bacterium
CCGATCCACTTTGATCGGCAGATCCTGCCGGTTGTTTTACTTAGAGAGCATCTTCAATAGACATGGGCAGGTAAATCTCCCCAAAAAGTTACAACCCAATAAAAATTCTCAGGGGTTTTGAATCAGACTAAGGTAAAATTTCCCTGATAAAAAATGTTTTAAGCGGGCCTTATACTTTTCAGTGACCTTCCACCCATTTACTCTCTGTATCGAGTTGTGAGAGAAGGACTCATCGAACCCCCTTTTGCCTTTATTCCATCATGCACGTCAATCTCTGAGGGACTTTGATCTCCTGGTTCAACAGTGATTCAATAGCGAATTGGATATTGGTTTGGGTTAAGGTATAATGGAATGCCATGAAAGAAAAAGTCTGTCTGGTCAGCCTGGGATGTCCGAAGAATCTGGTTGATTCTGAGGTGATCCTCGGCCTTCTCTCTAAAGAAGGACATCCACTCACGACTGACCCGTCAAGGGCCGAGATCATCATTGTCAACACCTGCTCCTTTATTAAGGATGCGACACAGGAAGCGATTGAGACGATCCTCCGGCTCATTCCATATAAGAGGGAAGGACGATGTCGCCTCCTCGTTGTCTCTGGTTGCTTCCCTCAGCGTTACGGCAAGATTTTGGAGAAGGAACTGCCAGAAGTTGACCTCTTCGTTGGCACAGGATCCTTCCAAAAGATTCCAAAGCTCATCTCCCAGCAACGAGAGAGAAAGAGCTTTCTCTCTGGAAAGACCTTTCTCTATCATGATAAGACACCACGGATCCTCTCCACGCCTCCCTTTACCGCTTACCTAAAGATTGCAGAGGGATGTTCCAGAACATGCACCTTCTGTATCGTTCCTATGATCAGGGGTCCTTATCGGAGCCGAAGAATCCCTTCTATACGTAAGGAGGCCGAGAGGCTTGCGGATCGTGGTGTGAGGGAGTTGATCCTCATTGCACAGGATACCACTGCTTATGGAGAAGACCTTGGAGATGGGACTTCCTTAGAAAGGCTTCTCAAGGATCTGGTCAGAGTCGATGGAATTCGATGGATACGAATCCTCTATGCCTATCCGAAAATCACCTATTTTACGAAAAATCTTCTCAAACTGTGGGGACAGGAGGAGAAGATCTGTCCATATCTCGATCTTCCCATCCAGCATATCGATGATATCCTCCTTAGGCGGATGGGCCGAAAATCGAAGGGTGAAGAGATTCGGAATCTCATTCAGAAAATTCGGGATGCTATTCCTGGGATTGCTCTGCGGACCTCGCTCATCGTTGGATTCCCAGGAGAGAGCGAAGAGCAGTTTAAGGCTCTTCTTCGTTTTGTTGAAGAGACCCAATTTGATTACCTCGGAGCCTTCAAATACTCTGCTGAAGAGGAGACGCCCGCCTATCGGCTTCCCAATCCTATCCCTGAGGAGGTTAAGGAGGAGCGGCTTCGAATCCTGATGCAGGTTCAGAAGAGGATCTCCCTCAAAAAATACCAAAAGATGGTAGGGCAAAGGATGGAGGTCCTGGTGGAGGGAGCAGATGGGGGAAGGACTGCTCTCAGAGGAAGAATAAAGACTCAGGCCCCTGAGATCGATGGTTCTGTCTTTCTGAAAGGTAAGGCCTTGGCTGGTGATTGGGTGGAAGCCAGAGTCACCCAGGCTCTTCCCTATGATCTGGTAGCTGAGATCGAAAAGATTCTCTCATGATATGCATTTTCTCTGCTGGCCCAACTGTGGTTCTATAGGTGAATAGTTTCGATTTTCTTCATGCTTACTCCGTTTGAAAGGCGCTGCTACTTGCCCCAAGCAAAGCGGAGCTTCTATCAGGACATCCAATGGGTGGGATTTACCTTGACGGAGTTTCCAAAATGGGTTAGTTTTAAAAATCTTGAAGTAAGTAAGATAACCCTTTAATCTTACATTCATTTTCAATCGGAAGGCTTAGCGAACAGAGATGGATGAAACGAGTGAATTGCTCCAGCAGAGAATACGTAAATTAGAGATGTTAAGGGAAGAGGGGATCAATCCCTATCCCAATGATTTCAAGGTTACCCATACCTCCCTGGAGGTTCTAAAAACCTATGGCCCTATGTCCGAGGAGGAACTCAAATCCGTTGGAGAGACTTTCTGCCTTGCCGGAAGAATTATGGCCATACGAAATTTTGGTAAGGCCAGTTTCATTCAGTTGAAGGATCGGGAGGGAAAGATACAGGCCTACTTTCAGAGAGAGATTCTTGGCGAAGAATCTTTTCGGTTCTTTAAAAGATTGGACATTGGAGATTTCATCGGCGTAGAAGGGGGGGTCTTCAGGACAAAGACGAATGAACTCACCCTTTTCGTCCAAAATTTCCGCCTCCTTGGGAAATCACTTCGGCCCCTTCCGGAGAAGTGGCATGGTCTAACAGACATCGAGACACGGTATCGCCAGCGCTATCTCGACTTGATTGCCAATCCGAAGGTCAAAGAGGTCTTTCTAACACGGGCCTTCGTCATCCAGAGTATTCGTGAATTCTTCAATCGCAAGGGCTTCTGTGAAGTCGAAACACCGATGCTCCATCCCATTCCTGGAGGGGCAACCGCCAAACCTTTTAAGACATACCACAATGCCCTCGACATGGAACTCTTTCTCAGGGTAGCTCCAGAACTCTATCTTAAAAGGCTGGTCATCGGGGGATTCGAGAAGATCTTCGAAATCAATCGGAGTTTCCGAAACGAGGGCATCTCAACGCTTCATAATCCAGAATTCACCATGCTCGAATTCTATCAGAGTTATGCAACCTATATCGAGATGATGGAGATTACAGAGGAACTGCTCTGTTCTTTAGTCAAAGAGATTCATGGCGGACTCCGTCTCAGCTATCAGGGAAGGGAGATTGACTTCACCCCACCCTGGAGGAGGATTCGTTTTAAGGATTCTCTTCTGGAGATCGGGGGGCTGGATCCGGTGATTTTGAAAGATGTCTCAAAATCTATTGAAGTTGCAAGAGGTTTCGGCTTGGAGTTAAAAAGGGGGACCTCCCATGGAAGGGTCCTGGCAGATCTCTTTAAGGAGCGTGTGGAACCCTATCTTCATGAACCCACTTTTGTCACCCATTACCCGACAGAGGTTTCCCCTCTTTCACGCCGGAATGAAGAGGACCCGGAGGTGGTAGACCGTTTCGAACTCTTTATTGCGGGCAGGGAGATTGCCAATGGTTTCTCCGAACTCAACGACCCCTCGGACCAGAGAGAACGGTTCCTCCAGCAGTTGAAGGAGAAGACAGAGGAAGGGGATTCCTCCCTCTTCTTCGATGAGGATTTTCTTCTTGCGCTCGAATTCGGAATGCCGCCAACAGCCGGAGAGGGGATAGGAATCGATCGATGGGTCATGCTTCTGACCGACTCCCCTTCGATCCGCGATGTCATCTTCTTTCCGCAGTTGAGGCCGGAGAGGTAGTTCTTCTTACCCAATCCCTCTCCCACACAGTCTCACAGGGGCGAGGGGAACTGGTATCTGCTTATGCGATACGAATGGTTTATTGGGCTGAGATATCTGAAAGCCAAACGAAAGCAGACATTTATCTCCATCATTACCGTCATCTCCGTTGCAGGTGTGATGCTTGGTGTGATGGCACTTATCGTTGTACTCTCCGTGATGAACGGTTTTCAGCAGACCCTTAAAGAGAAGATCTTGGACACTCAGGCTCATATTGTGGTTCTCAAGGCGAGCGAAAAGGGGATGGATCATTACGAAGAGGCCATTAAGAAGGTGGAAGGGGTGAAAGGTGTGGTTTCAGCCGCTCCCTTCATCTTCAGTCAGGTGATGCTTTCTTCTGATTCTGGAGTTTCTGGAGCTGTACTCAAAGGGATTGATCCCGATCGCGTGGCCAAAGTGACGGCACTGGCCCATAACTTAAAGGCCGGTCGTCTACAGGATCTCAAAGATCCGAAAGAGAAGGACGGTTTGGGCATTATCCTCGGCGTGGAATTGGCCAGGCACCTCTCCGTGAATATTGATGATCCGATTCAGGTGATCTCTCCCTTGGGCACGGTGACGCCCATGGGCATGATGCCCAAGATGAAACGATTCCGTGTGAAGGGGATCTTCTATTCTGGAATGTATGAGTACGATAACACCATGGCCTATATCTCTCTTGAGAGTGCACAGAAGTTCTTTGCGATGGAGACCCGAATCACAGGAATTGAGGTGAAGACCGAGGACATCTACCAGGTCAAGGAGATCGGCAAAGAGATTCGAAAAAAGTTGGGTTTTCCCTTTTGGACCAAAGACTGGATGGAGATGAACCGCAACCTTTTCTCCGCACTCAAGCTGGAGAAGATCATCATGTTTATCATCGTCGTTCTGATTGTCCTCGTGGCCGCTTTCAATATCATCTCCACGCTTATCATGGTGGTCATGGAGAAGAATAAAGATGTTGCCATTCTGAAATCCATGGGAGCGCCATCGAGAGACATTCTGAAGATCTTCGTCATTGAAGGCGGCGTGATTGGTTTGGTAGGAACTGTTCTGGGAGCGGCCACAGGATTAGCCATCGCATTCCATTTGGAGAAGATCATCGATTTTTTGGAGAGCTCCTTCGGATTCAAAATCCTCGCGAGGGATGTCTACTACATCGATAAGTTTCCTTCGCAGGTCAATTTCCTCGATGTCTTACTGATCGTGACCACGGCCATCTTAATCAGTCTGTTAGCCACCCTCTACCCTTCTTGGAGGGCTTCGAAACTGGATCCCGCGGAGGCATTGAGATATGAATAAGAAAAAGATCTCCTATAAAGATGAAGCCCTTTCATTCCTCTCACGTGGAGAATGGAAAAGGGCACTCGAATCTTTCCAGAAGCATCTGGAGCAGGACCCCGGAGATCTTCGATCTCGAATAAAGAAGGCCGAATTGTTAGAGCGACTGGGGAATAAGAAGGAGGCCGTTGAAGAGTATCGCCAAGTCGCCGAAACTTATGCGAAAGATGGTTTTCTGCTTCAGGCCATCTCCCTCAACAAGATCATCCTGAGGATCGATCCTTCTTCAAAAGATATTGATGAACGATTAACTCAACTCTATATGGAGAAGATCCGAGGATCAAAGCCATCGCAACCCTTGCCCCACATCCCATTGCTTTCCGATCTAAAAGAGGAGGAACTTCGTTCTCTACTTGGCCGTGTTCAATTCAGGACCTATCCGGAAGGGGCTTTGCTCTGCAGGGAGGGCGAACCAGGTGACTCCCTCGTGGTGATTGTTCGGGGGGAGGTTTCGGTTTACAAACAGGGCCCCAAAGGGAATGAAGTATGGATCCAGAATCTCGGTGAAGGAGAGAGTTTTGGAGAGTTCGGTTTCTTCCTCGATCGAAAAAGGCATGCCACTGTCAAAAGCATCGGTGAATCCGAAACGCTTGAGATTACAAGAAACGAACTGCAGGAGATTATCAAAAAATATCCACGCGTGAATGAGGTGTTGGAAGCTCTTTTTAAGAAGAGGGTGTTGGATATCCTACTTGCCCTTTCGCCTCTGTTCGCTCCACTGTCGGTCCAGGAAAGGGAGGAAGTCTTAAAGCGGTTTCACCTCCATCACTTCCCTGCAGATACCTTTATTTTTCGCAGAGGAGAGCCTCCCAATAGCCTCTATCTGATCAAGAGTGGTGAGGTGGAGATCTTTGGAGAGAATCTTCAGGGAAAGCAGGTGGTTCTGGGAAGACTGAGAAGTGGCAACCTATTTGGAGAGATTGGCGTTCTTCTGAATACACCAAGGATTGGATCAGCCAGAGCAACCCAACCTTCAGAAATTCTTGAACTCTACAAGAAGGATTTTGATGAGCTTATCCAGAAATTTCCAAATCTTCAAGCCATTGCCAAAGAGATCTCTTCAAAACGACTCGTCCGGATGAAGGAGATCTTTTCTAAAGATTCGGTGGATCAGGCAAAGGAGCCCATGGTGTGAAGGAATTGATCAAGGTTCAGCAGCTCTTCAAATCTTTTGGAAATGGGGAGAAGAAGGTAGAGGTCCTCAAGGGGATCGATCTCACCTTTTTTGAGGGAGAAAGGGTTGCCATTGTGGGTGCCTCCGGCGCTGGGAAGACGACCCTCCTTCATATCTTGGGAACGCTTGACCGTCCCACCGCGGGAAAGGTCCTTTATGGAGGAAGAGATATCTTCACCCTGAATGAGAAGGAGCTTGCCTTTTTTCGAAACCGGGAGATCGGTTTCATCTTCCAATTTCACCACCTCCTTCCGGAATTTAATGCTCTGGAGAATACGATGATGCCCTGTCTCATCCAAGGTATTTCAAAGAAGGACGCTACCCTTCGAGCCGAAGCTATCCTCAGCCTTGTGGGCTTAAAAGAGCGACTCTCCCATAAACCCGGAGAGCTTTCTGGTGGGGAACAGCAGCGCGTGGCCGTGGCCAGAGCCTTGGTCTTAGAACCGAAAGTCCTCCTGGCGGACGAGCCTACAGGGAATCTCGACTCCAGAACCGGAGAATCGATCTTCGTCCTTCTCCAGGAACTGAACCGGATTAAGAATGTGACGCTTATCGTTGTAACCCACAACCCGAATCTGGCTGCTCAATTGCCAAGGCAGGTGCTTCTCACCGATGGGAAAGCCTTTGGTTGAGGGTTGGTCTGTCTGATTCAGAAGAGCCTTAAAGCCTGATGGGGGTAGGCAAATACGGAAGGATTTGATATGGAAGATAAAACTCAAAATGAAGAAGAGCCAATAGGAGTGTAAATGGATTATAGGATTGGGAAAATCGTTTGGGTCGGTCTCGTTCTCCTTCTTATTGCGATCGGGATAAGCGAAGGCTCGGAGGAGATCATCTATAAAATTACTGTCCTCGGAAATGTCAAAGTTGAAGAAGGAGTGATCCGGGGTGCGGTGAAGAGTCGAGAGAGGGGTCCGTTTTCCGCTGACCAAGTACGGGAGGATCTTCGTGCCATCTTCCATTTAGGATACTTCTCTGATGTCCAGGTTGACATCAAGGCCACTCCTAAAGGAAGAGAGATCATCTTCATTGTCATGGAAAAACCCTCGATTAAAGAGATTTTGATCACTGGAAACCAGAAGGTGAAGCTGGATGATATTAAGGAGAAGGTGACCCTAACAACGCGTTCCATTCTCAACCTCGAGAAGGTGAAGGAAAACAGCGAACAGATACGAAGGCTTTATTTCTCTAAAGGTTACTATGGGGTAAAGGTGGAGCATAAGATCGATTATCTTGAGACGAATGAGGTTGTGGTGACCTTTCAGATCGAGGAGGGGGTTAAGGGGCACATTAAAAAGATTGTCTTCAAAGGGAATAAGAGGATCAAATCCTCTGAGCTGAAAAAGATCATGCAGACCAAACAGAGAAACATCTTCTCCATCATCACCAAGACAGGCATTCTCGACGAGGACATTTTGAAGAACGATATCCAGATCATCACCGCCTACTACATTGACAACGGCTACCTCGACGTGAAGATCCTCGAACCCAGAATCGATCTGCAGGACCCCAAACGGATTCAGATTGAGATCGAGATTGGAGAAGGCTCCCAATACCGGATCGGGGATATTGACTTCAAAGGAGATGTTCTCACCACGAAGGAGGACCTCTTCAGAACGATCAAGGTCAAACGAAACGATATTTACAGCACCTCAGCCATCCGGAGAGATATCCATACGTTGACCGAAAAATTTTCTAACCAGGGCTATGCCAATGTGGAGGTCTCACCACTGACTGCAACCGATGCTCAAAACCTCCTTGTCCATTTGACCTTTGAGATCGAAAAGAAGAGGCAGGTCTCTTTTGAGAAGATCCAGGTCGTCGGCAACACCAAGACTCGTGACAAGGTGATTCGCAGGGAACTCCAAGTCGCGGAGGGAGAACTTTACAGTGCCACCGGCCTAAGTAAGAGCAGAGATCGACTAAAGAGGACAGGTTTCTTCAAGGAGGTTGAACTCACGACCAGTCGAGGAAGTACAGAGGAGAAGACCAATTTGGAGGTCAAGGTCGAAGAAGCGCCAACCGGTGCCCTCAGCTTAGGCATTGGTTACAGCTCGATCGAAAATGTGATCGGTCAAGCTTTCATCTCAGACCGGAATCTCTTTGGCCTGGGTTACCATGGTCTTCTCAAATTTAGATTGGGATCCGAAACGAGTGATCTGCGATTCAGTTTTACAGATCCCTACTTCCTTGGATATAATTTTGCTGGAGGAATTGACCTATATCATGAAAACCGAGAGTTTGATACGTACTCATATCGGATCAGTGGAGGTGACCTCCGATTTGGCAAAGAATTAACGGAAACCCTTCGGGCGGATATATTGTATAAACTGGAGAAGATCAAAGTCTCTGATGTCACCGCCGATGCTTCCCGATATATTAAAGAGCAGGAAGGGAAAAGATTGACGAGCGCCCTCTCCTTCACTCTGTCCATGGATACGCGGAACGATTTCTACAATCCGACTAAGGGAGGGCGGCACAGCCTTTACATTCAGAATGCCGGTGGGATTTTAGGAGGCGACAACTATTTTGTTAAAGGGGTGGCAGATACAAGCTGGTTTTTCCCTCTCCCCTTGAAGATGGTGCTCAATCTGCGGGGAAGGGTGGGATGGATCGAACCCTATGGAGGCAGAAAGCTTCCTATCTATGAGAAGTTTTATGTGGGCGGACTCAATACTGTAAGGGGATTCGAATATGGTATGGCCGGTCCCTACGATGAGAATAAGGAGCCGTTGGGATCGGAGAAGATGGTCAGCTTCCAATCCGAACTGATCTTTCCCCTTGCATCGGAGATCGGTCTGAAGGCAGCGATTTTTTGGGATGTGGGAAAGGGATTCGATCGGTTCAAAGACATCACCCCGCTTAAGACCGGAGCCGGAGCCGGAATCCGCTGGTTTTCGCCTTTCGGCCCGATCCATATTGATCTCGGTATCAATCTTAATCCGAAACCTGGAGAGAAACGGAGGGTCTTTGACTTTACGTTTGGAACAATTTATTAGTCCTCTGTCAACTCCAGGACAGAGCATTGTAAAATCTAAAAAGAGAAGGAGCATGGACCATGAGAAGTCAAAAGATAGCGATCACAGTCGGAATCCTCATCGTGCTTGGATGGTTGGGGCCTGTCTCAGCCAGTAGCCTTAAGATTGGTTTTGTGGATATCCAGAAGGCGGTCAATGAATGCAACGCAGGCAAAGAGGCTAAGAAGGCCATTGTCAAAGAGGTTGAGAAGTTTCAAAAACAATTTGCGGATAAACAGAAAGAACTCCAGAAGATGAAAGAGGACCTCGATAAACAGGCCCCTATGCTCAACCCCGATGCCCGGGCAGCCAAAGAGAGAGACTTGCAGGCCAAAGTTCGGGAATTTCAACGCTGGCAAGAAGACACCCAGAACGAAGTCAATCAGAAAAGGATAGAGATGGAGCGCAACATCTCCCTCGGGCTACAGAAGGTGATCCAGAAATTGGGAGCGGACGAGGGATATACCTTCATCATGGAGTTGAATGAGAACATCGTCCTTTTTGCTTCAAAGGCGGTCGACCTCACTGATCGCGTGATCAAACTCCACGATGCACAGAAGAAGTAAGGGAAGGGCATCGAGGAATCAGGTCACCAGGATATCCGGAATGACCAGATGATGAGCCTGATAACTGGACAAGACAACGAAGGCGGGACAGAAATGAGAAAGAGACTGAAGGAGTTGGGCGAGCTTGTTGGTGGAACCGTTGTGGGAGATGGTGAGATTGAAATTTCAGGTGTCGCTCCCATCGATGACGCAGAGGTCGGCCAAATTACCTTTATCGCCAATCCGAAGTATCTTCGAAAGCTGGAAACGACAAGGGCCTCGGCGATCATCGTCTCCAAAGAAGTAACTTCTGCAGAAAAACCTCTGATTCAAACAGCCAACCCCTCTCTGGCCTTTGTTAAGATCCTAAACCTATTCCATGAAAGACCGTATCAATCAAAAGGGATCCATCCCAATGCAAAGATTGGCTCTGATGTGATATTGGGCAAAGATATCACTCTCTATCCCTATGTCTATATTGGAGACCGATGTAAGATTGGAGATCGAGTGACCCTCTATCCGGGCGTCTTTGTGGGAGAAGATTCGATCATTGGGGAGGATTCTGTTCTCCATCCCAATGTTACGATCTATTCGAGGTCCGTCATCGGAAAGAGAGTGGTCCTTCACAGCGGTGTGGTCATTGGAGCGGATGGGTTTGGGTATATTAAGGATGGAACAAAGAACATCAAAATTCCCCAGGTTGGAAGAGTGATCATTGAAGACGAGGTGGAGATCGGCGCCAATTCAACGGTTGATCGGGCCGCATTGGGCGAAACGATCATCCGGAGAGGTGTGAAGATCGACAACCTCGTTCAGGTCGGCCATAGTGTGGAGATCGGTGAGGATTCAATTATCATTGCCCAGGTCGGTATTGCTGGTTCGACCAAAATCGGGAAGAATGTGATTCTTGCTGGTCAGGTGGGAGTGATTGATCACCTCGAGATCGGAGATAATGTGAAGGTGGGTGCACAATCAGGGGTGGCTCAAAATCTTCCTTCAGACCAGGTGTTTACCGGAACCCCAGCCATTCCTCACCGTGACTATCTTCGGGCCGTTACCACTTTCCCCAAATTGCCGGAGATGAGAAAGGCCCTTACCGATATCGAAAACCGCCTGAGGAGAATCGAAGAGATCCTCTCGGTCAAAGGGAAGGAGAAATAGATGATCGAAGCCAAGGAAATCATTCAGATCCTACCCCATGCTTTCCCTTTTCTGCTCGTTGATCGGATTCTTGAGGTCGAACCAGGAAAGCGGATTGTGGGCATCAAGAATGTGACGTATAATGAGCCCTTTTTCCCTGGCCATTTTCCTGGGCAGCCCATTATGCCTGGTGTTCTTATTGTGGAGGCCATGGCCCAGACAGCAGGTATCCTCGTCTTTAAAACGATGTTAGGAGGAGATCAGGAAAAGATGGAGGGACACCAGAAGAGGCCTGTCTTTTTTCTGGGAATCGACAATGCTCGCTTTAGAAAGCCGGTCATTCCAGGAGATCAGCTCCGGTTTGAAATCGAGGTGACCCGACAGCGACAGTCCATATGGGGATTTAAAGGGAAAGCCTTGGTGGAAGGGAGATTGGTTGCTGAGGCAGACCTTCTGGCAATGATGGGAGAGGAGAAATGATCCATCCGACAGCGATCGTTGATCCAGAAGCTAAAATCGGTGAAGGGGTTGAGATTGGTCCTTACTCCATTATTGAAAACGATGTCCACATCGGAGAGGGAACGAGGATCGGTCCCCATGTCGTGATCCGGCAGGGAACAACCATTGGAAAACGATGCCAGATTTTTCAATTCTCCTCAATTGGAGAGGCTCCTCAAGCTGTTGCCTATAAGGGGGAGAAGACTTCTCTCATCATCGGGGATGAAAATATCGTGCGGGAATGCGTAACACTCCACCGAGGCACAGTCAAGGGCGGAGGAAAGACCATTATCGGTAACCGCAATTTCTTCATGGCCTATTCCCATGTGGCACACGATTGTCAGATCGGTAATCAGGTCGTCTTGGCTAATGGAGCAACCCTGGCAGGCCATATTCTCATTGAAGATCATGCCGTTATCGGCGGCCTTGCTGCCGTTCATCAATTCTGCCGAATAGGCACCCATGCCTTTGTCAGCGGTGTCACAGGTGTGGTGCTCGATATTCCTCCTTATATGTTGGCCGCAGGAAGCCGGGCAAAACTGTTCGGCCTCAATTCCGTAGGACTGAAACGCCAACAGTTTCGGGAAGAGACCATCCGGGCGCTAAAGACATCCTACCGAATCATCTTTCGATCCGGTCTGACGTTGGAGAAGGCAATTAAGAAGGTAGAGGAGTCTGAAATCTTTCGGATACCAGAAGTTGAGCATTTAATTGGTTTTCTCCGACAGACCAAGAGGGGGATCTGCCGATAAGTGGAAAAGATTAGGGTGGGTGTGGTCGGTGGCGGTTACTTCGGCCAATTCCATATCGAAAAATATTTGAACATCGAAGGAGTGGAATTGGTTGGGGTTGTTGATATCGATCCTTCCCGTTGCCGGGAGATTGAAAGACGATACCTGGTTCGAACCTATTCCAAACATTCCGATCTCTTCGGTAAAGTTCAATCTGTCAGTATCGCTATTCCTACATCATTTCATCACCCCATTGCCAGAGAATTCCTCCTTCAAGGTGTAGACGTCCTTCTTGAAAAACCGATCACCCGCACACTCGAAGAGGCCGATGAGCTGATCGCTTTAGCCGAATCCAGAGGCCTCATCTTTCAGATAGGACACCTGGAGCGATTTAATGGAGGGTTACTTGCCATAGAGGGGATGATCCAGCATCCCTTCCTCATTGAATCTCAACGATTGGGTCCTTTCTCTGGAAGAGGGGTTGAAGTGGATGTGGTCCTTGACCTGATGGTCCATGACATCGATATCGTTTTGAACCTAGTTCGTTCCAGGGTGAAACATTTGGAGGCCTCGGGACGGTCTGTCTTTACCTCTCACTTCGATATCGCCAACGTCAATATGGAATTTGAAAATGGGTGTAGGGCCAATTTGACTGCAAGTCGGGTATCGGAGGAGAAGGTTCGCAAAACATGGATCTTTCAGCCTGATAGAACATTATCAATTGACTACCTCTCGCAGAAGGCATTCTCCACCCCAAGGGCATCCCAGACGGAACAGGGCACCTCTATTGAGGGGGTGGCTGAAGAGATTCCAGTGACAAAGGTTGATCTCCTTGAGGCCGAGATCCGCTCCTTTCTCCACAGTGTAAGAGACCGAAAAGAACCAAAGGTATCAGGTCGAGATGGGAGGCAGGTACTGGAGATAGCCCTCCAGATCATCCAAAAGATGAAAGAAGGGGTAAATTCCGTTAGGAAGTTTTCAACCTTCTAACGGGAAGGCTCACACTCCGATAGAAGCTGAGTTTCGCACGGGGAAAACAGAAGGGTTTTCTATTGGGTCGATCCACAGGGTTAAATGAAATCTAAAAAGATCCTAATCGTTGCTGGAGAAGTCTCAGGTGACCTCCATGGAGCCCATCTCGTTGAGGCCATCCATAGAATCGGTCCTGAGATCGAATTCTTAGGTATTGGTGGCGATAAGCTTCAACAGAGAGGTATGAGATTGCTTCGCCATGTCAACACCCTTTCTGTTGTTGGAATCTCAGAAGCCCTTCGTAAACTTAGAACCGCATTCTTAGCGCTTCGGGAGTTAAAAAAGGTGATGGAGGAAGAGAGGCCGGATTTGGTCATTCTGATTGATTATCCAGAATTTAACCTACGGCTTGCCAAGATTGCTCATAAGATTGGGATTTCTGTCCTCTACTATATCAGTCCCCAGATATGGGCCTGGAGGCCAGGAAGGGTCAAATCGATTGCAAAGTGGGTGAGGAAGATGGTTGTCTTCTTTCCTTTTGAAATCCCTCTCTATCAGGCTGCTGGTGTTGATGTGGATTGGGTGGGACATCCACTGCTCGATATTGTCAAACCCATTCTTCCTAAAGAAGAGGCCTTTTGTCAATTCGATCTGGACCCCAAACGAAAGACCATTGCCCTTCTTCCCGGAAGCCGAATGGAGGAGGTGATCCAGCTTCTTCCTCCCATGTTGGATTCAGCCATCCTTCTCCGGAAAGAAATTCCAGAACTGCAGTTCATCCTTCCACTGGCTCCTGGCATCCCTGAATCGGCGCTCTCCCCATGGATCAACAGTCGGGCCATCCCTATCACCGTGACCAAGGATTTGGTTTACGATGTGATGAATATTTCTGACTTCATTATTACTGCTTCTGGCACAGCAACCCTTGAAGCAGCTATTCTTGGAAAGCCTATGGTGATTCTCTATAAGGTCTCTTGGTTCAGTTACTGGGTGGGGCGGGCGCTGATACGCGTAAAACAGATTGGTTTGGTCAATCTCATCGCAGGCGAAGAGGTCGCCAAAGAACTTCTTCAGGAAGAGGTCCATCCGGAGAGAATTATGGAAGAGACCCTTCGAATACTGAGGAATCCCGATCTTTGCAAACAGAAGGTTGAAGCAATGGCAAAGGTGCGGCAGAGCCTTGGAGAACCAGGAGCGGCTAGCCGGGCAGCCCGCATCGTTCTCTCCTTGCTGTCTGATCAAAAGGTATGATACCATTCTAAGTGTTATTGATGAATGACCATTGAGAATTAAAGATGATTCTCTACCGACGTCTCCTTCAACTCGTTAAACCTTACTGGATCAGATTGGGCCTTGCCATGGTCTTTATGATCCTCGTTTCCCTACTGACGGCAGCCCAAGCCCTTTTGGTGAAGCCAGCCATGGATGGCGTCTTCTTCAAAAAGGAAGGGATTCCCCCCGCCGTTAAAAATATCATCCTTCAGCTTCGTCTCGGAGACCTGCTACTCAAGAAGGATATGGAGATGCTCTTTCTGCTTCCCATTGCCATCATCCTCCTCTTTCTTCTGAAGGGGATCTTTGATTACGGCCAGGCCTATCTGATGAACTTTGTCGGTCTGAGGGTGGTAGCCGATATCCGGCAGAAGCTTTATGATCACCTCCAGGGTCTCTCCCTCTCCTATTTCACCCGAACCCCAACCGGTGTCCTCATCTCCCGGATCACGAACGATGTCAATCTCGTCCAAGGATCTGTCTCTAATGCCATCACAGGTCTCATTAAAGATTCTGTAACCATTCTGGGACTGACCGCTGTGGTCTTCTACCGTGACTGGAAATTGGGGATCCTCGCTTTCATCATCTTTCCAATTGCCATCATCCCAATCAAAGAATTTGGGAAAAGGCTCCGGAAGTTTAGCCGCAAAGGCCTTCAAAGAATGGGTTCTCTCACCTCGTTTCTTCATGAGACGATCACGGGCAACCGAATTGTTAAAGCCTTTAACATGGAGGAATACGAGAAACGAAGGTTTTCGGAAGAGAATGAGCGCTACTTTAAGATCTTTCTCAAGCGGGTGAAGATCAGGGCCCTTTCCCATCCTTTAATGGAATTATTAGGGGGAGTCGGAATTGCCATCATCATCTGGGTGGGAGGCTACAGTGTCGTCAAGGGAGATATGACGCCTGGAACCTTCTTCTCTTTTATGACCGCGCTTCTGATGCTCTATGCACCGGTCCGGAATCTGAACAAGGTAAACCTTGAAGTCCAGGAAGGTCTGGCAGCTGCCACAAGGATCTTTGAACTCCTCGATACCACGCCAGAGGTGAAAGAGGAGAAGGGTGCCCTTCCGCTACCTCCTATTTCAAAAGGCATTGAGTTTAAAGAAGTCACCTTTAAGTATGATTCCGAACCGGTACTTAAATCCATTTCGCTTCATATCAGGGCGGGAGAGATCATCGCTATCGTCGGAATGAGCGGAGCAGGAAAGACCTCTCTTGTTAATCTCCTACCTCGGTTCTACGACGTCGAGGAAGGCCAGATTCTCATCGATGGTTTGGATATTCGAAAAGTGACCCTGAAGTCCCTAAGGGAACAGATCGGATTGGTTACTCAACAGACCATCCTTTTCAATGATACGGTTAAAAATAATATCGCCTATGGAGATCTGAGCCGATCGGATGAAGAGATCGTTGAGGCGGCAAAGGCAGCCAATGCCCATCCTTTCATTCAGAGACTTCCGCAAGGATACGACACCATCATTGGAGAAGGAGGGGCAAAACTTTCAGGAGGAGAGCGCCAACGCATCTCCATTGCCCGTGCCTTACTTAAGAATGCGCCGATCTTGATCCTCGACGAAGCCACTTCCTCACTCGACTCTGATTCCGAGTCGGAGGTCCAGATGGCAATGGAGACCTTGATGAGAGGCCGGACGGTCTTTGTCATCGCCCACCGACTTTCCACGATCCGAAATGCCCATCGCATCATTGTCCTCTTCGACGGAGAGATTGTTGAACAGGGGACACATGAGGAGTTGATGGCTTTCAATGGAGAATATCGACGGCTTTATGATCTCCAATTTAGAGATGACGGAATGAGGGTCTGGAAGACTCCAAAAGCGAAAAAAATATATTGAGTCGTCATCGCGTCGCAAGCGAAAGTGCCTAAAGCGAGGAAGGGAAGAGTATGATTTTAACTTTGGTTCATTTTAGTCACCTCCAACTTTGGTCACTTCAAAAGGATGAATAATTCTCAATGATTGATCATGGCGGTACTGAAATCAATTAAGAAGAAGTTGGTAAACTGGTTTGGCCCTTGGTTGGGTTATTGGGTGATTCGTATTCTGGGCCGGACCATGCGATTCGAAGTGGTTAATCCAGAAGTACAGAAATCCTTTCTGGAGAGAGGGATTCCTTATATCGGTGCCTTCTGGCATGGTAGGCTTCTGATGATGCCTTTCGGTTATGAAGGGAAGAAGTTGAGCTTTCTCGTCTCGCCCCATCGGGATGGCCTCATTATCGGAAAGGCTTTAAAGCAGTTCGGATTCAATCCAATTTTTGGTTCCTCGACCCGGGGAGGCTCTTCTGCACTCACAGCAATGGTGGAGGCGATTCAAAATGGGTCGGATATGGCGATTGTTCCCGATGGCCCCAGAGGCCCACGTCAAAAGCTTCAGTTCGGTGTGATCGAGTTGGCCAGACGGACAGGAAATCCCATTCTTCCGCTCAGCTTCAGTGCCTCAAAAAAGAGAATCTTTAAAACCTGGGACCGTTTTCTTCTTCCCTATCCCTTTTCAAAGGGAGTCTTCATCTGGGGAGATCCGATCTATGTGGATCGTGACGGAGATCGAGACTACCTTGAGGAGATGAGGCGTTTCGTTGAGAGACGTTTAAACGAATTGACTGAGGAGGCAGATCGTTACTTCAACAAGCAATATCGAAATACGAAGCACGAATGAAGCATCCTTGAGGATACCATTTGAAGCCCAGATGTTAAACTCCAAACTTGAAACCCTAAACTCTAAACAAACTCAAAGTTTCAAATTTAAAATTTGGATTTTGGGATTGGGATTTATTTAGAGTTTAAACCGTTTCGATATTCGGATTTCGGATTTATTAAATTTGTTAGTCCCATGATTCATTTCCTTTACAATCTCGTCCTGACCTGTTTTTTAATTTTCCACATCCCATACCTTCTTCTTCAGAGCATTCTTGGGAGACGACCCCCCAAACTGATCAAGGAGCGATTGGGGGGCTTCCCAGACCTTGCCTCAAAAAACCCAATCTGGGTCCACGCTGCTTCCGTTGGCGAGGTCCTCTGCGCCATCCCGCTGCTCAAGAAGATTAAACAACATACCCCTGCTGACGAAATCGTTCTGACCACGATGACCCCCATGGGCCACGAGACAGCCAAGAAACTGGTCCCCGAAGCCAACTGGATCCTCTTTTTCCCTGTTGACCATCCTTGGATCATCTGGAGAATCCTTCGAAAGATCCATCCTCGTCTTCTCCTCATCGCAGAGACAGAACTCTGGCCCAATCTCCTTCGCTCCTGTGGCAGAAAGAGAATCCCTGTTATCCTCTTCAATGGCAGAATCTCTGAAAAGTCATTTCGTGGATACCTTCTCTTCAGGTCTATCTTTAAAAGATGCTTGGAAAGTATCCTCCTCTTTCTCATGCAGACCGAAGAGGATCGAAGCCGCATCATCGAGATTGGCGCTTCACCGGACAGGACAAAGGTAGCGGGCAATATTAAATTTGATCAGAATTTTCCCTCTATCACCCCAGAGTCAACCCTGGAGATGTTCGCCTCCCTTAACCTTCAGGGAGATGAAGCCATCCTCATTGCGGGTTCCACCCATCCGGGAGAAGAGGAGATCGTCATTCAGGTCTTTAAGAGGCTGAGGGAGGTTCATCCCCAACTCCTCCTGATCCTGGCGCCCCGGCACCTCGATCGCCTCAAGGAAGTGGAGAAGATATTAAGAAACGAAGGCTGTTCATGGAAGAGGAGATCCTCTCTTCCCCTTCTGAAGCGCAATGAAATTCCCAGTGTGATTCTGCTTGATACGATGGGTGAGTTGATGAGGATTTATAGCATTGGGACAATCGTCTTCATCGGCGGAAGCCTTGTTTCCATCGGCGGCCACAATCCCCTTGAGCCTCTTTTCTATAAAAAATGTGTCCTCTTCGGGCCCTATATGTTCAACTTCCTTGAAATCTCTCGTCGTCTGATTTCGGAAGGAGGGGCCATTCTGGTCAAAGACCCAGAGGAACTCGCTTCACAATTGAAGCGACTCCTCTTGAATCAGAGGGCACGAAATGAGGTTGGAGAAAGAGGATATCAATTTGTCAAAAGACACCGTGGAGCCACCGAAAGAATCTTTGAGAAGATCAAACCATTTTTAGCCACATAGTTGGTTCGTCACAGAGTCTTATCGTCTTTGACTTTCAGACTCATTCACTACTTGGCTGTTGAGAGAGATGAATCGTCGCCTCGATCAAATCCTTTACCGCAAAGAGAGCTCTCTTTTAGAGAAGTTGCTCCTCTTTCCTCTTTTTTTGGCTTCTCTGCCTTATGAAGGGGCAGTTCGGACAAGAACATTTCTATACTCTTCCGGTCTGATCATGAAAGCACGGCTCCCCTTACCTGTCATTAGTGTGGGGAATATTACTGTGGGAGGAACCGGGAAGACTCCCATGGTGATGGCAATGGCTAAAGGGTTGATGGAGAGAGGGATCCCAACGGCCATCTTGAGCAGGGGCTATCGTGGGAAAAGAGGTTCGGGTCCAGTGGTGTCCGATGGCGAAAAGCTTCTTCTCTCTATCGAGGAATCGGGAGATGAACCCTTCTTCATGGCAGAGAGGCTGAGCGGTATTCCAATCCTGATCGGAAAGGATCGATTTAAAAATGGTCAGATAGCCATTGAACGATTTTCTATTCATGGATTTCTGCTTGATGATGGTTTTCAGCATCTTCCCCTCCATCGGGACCTGAACATCGTCCTCATCGATTCGCACATCGGTTTTGGTGAAGGTCATCTCCTTCCCAGAGGTATCCTGCGAGAGCCCCTCGCCCATCTGAGGAGGGCAGATATTTTTGTTCTCACAAAGGTTGAAGATCCAGAAGCCTCCCAATCGCTGAAATCAATGCTTGGCAAGATTCATCCATTCGCCCCAATTTTTTACAGCCATTACGAGTCCGAAGGATTGATCCGCATGGATGGAAAGCTTGAACCGCTCCACCTCTTTAAGGGAAAGAAGGTATTTGCCCTTTCTGGAATTGGTAACCCGAGTTACTTCCATGCCTTGCTGAGGAAAATCGGGATGGAGGTGGTCGGGGAAGCCGTCTTTCCGGATCATCATCGCTATACCCCCCATGATTTGATTTCTGTTAAAGAAAAAGTTAAAGAAGAAGATTTAATGGTGACAACGGAGAAGGATATGGTAAAATTAAATTGGTTTTCTTTTGATCCTGTCCCCCTCTTTGCCCTTCGCATCCAAATGAGAATATGGGATGAAGAGGAATTTTACAAAAGGATCGTGGAGGTATTTCGGAAATAAATGATGAATTTAAAGTTCATCGTTCATCATTGATACTCCAGGACTTAAGGAGAGTTAAGCATGAGTGAGCTGGTCAAAATCTTCGATACGACCCTTCGCGATGGAGAACAGTCTCCAGGTGCCACGATGAATGTGGCGGAAAAGTTACGGATTGCCGAGCAACTTGAAAAATTGAATGTGGACATCATCGAAGCCGGTTTCCCCATCTCTTCAGAGGGAGATTTCGAGGCCGTGAGAGAGATTGCGAAGAAGATAAAACATTCTCAGGTCGCTGCGCTGGCAAGGGCTAATCCACAGGACATTGATCGAGCGTGGGAGGCGGTCAAGGGTGCCCGCCAACCAATGCTCCATACCTTCATCTCCACCTCAGATATCCATCTCAAGTATCAACTCAAGAAGTCAAAACCAGAGGTGATTAAAATTGCATCTCAGTCTGTGGCCCGGGCAAAACGCTATACCCCCCATGTTGAGTTTTCTGCAATGGATGCCACTCGAAGCGATGTTGACTTTCTTGCTGCCGTCTGTGAGGCGGCGATCCAATCCGGGGCCACCACCATCAACATCCCTGATACTGTGGGCTACGCCATTCCCTCTGAATTTGGGGAACTGATTCGCACGCTCCGGCAGAAGGTTAGAGGAATCGAGGAGGTGACGCTGAGCGTCCATTGCCATAATGATCTCGGGTTGGCTGTGGCAAACTCCATTGCCGCGATCCAGAATGGTGCCAGACAGGTAGAATGCACCATCAACGGAATCGGTGAGAGGGCGGGGAATGCCTCTCTCGAAGAGATTGTCATGGCTTTAAGGACTCGAAAAGACCTCTTTCAATTTCACACCCACATCCTTCCTAAACATATCTATGCGACCAGTCGGCTCGTCTCCAAGATCACGGGTATGGTCATCCAGCCCAATAAAGCCGTGGTGGGAGCCAATGCTTTTGCCCATCAGTCCGGCATCCATCAGGATGGCATCCTGAAGGAGAAACTCACCTACGAGATCATGACACCCGAATCCGTTGGAATTCCTAAAACCTCACTCGTTCTCGGCAAACTCTCTGGACGACATGCCTTTCGGGAGAGGCTCAAAGACCTGGGTTACCGGCTTTCCGATAAAGATTTCGAACTTGCCTTCAACCGTTTTAAACAGCTTGCAGATAAAAAGCGCGAAATCTATGACGAAGACATCGAATCCATTGTCGTTGAGGAAGTGCTTCGGGTGCCCCGGCGTTATAAATTGGTCTATCTCAATGTGGTCGCAGGCAATGTGACCGTTCCCACCGCCACGGTCCAGTTAGAGGTGGATGGAAAATTGATCCAGGAGGCAGGATTTGGCGATGGACCGGTAGATGCCACGTTTAAGACGATCACGAAGATCACCCGGACCAAGGCAAAACTCCTCCAATTTGCCATCAATGCCATCACCAGCGGCACAGAGGCCCAGGGGGAAGTGACCGTTCGTCTGGAGGAAAAGGGTCAGTCGGTCATCGGTCAGGGGGCCGATACAGATGTGATCGTGGCCAGCGCTAAAGCTTACATCAACGCCCTCAACAAGATCGAATTCAAAAAACAGAAACTGGTAGGAACGTGATCATGGCCAAACCTCCGATGACCATTACCGAAAAGATCCTGGCCGCCCATTCCGGAAAGAAATGGGTTTCGCCTGGCGAACTGATCGATGTCCGCATTGACCTCGCCTTGGCCAATGATATTACCGCTCCTCTTGCCATTCAGGCTTTTAAAGAGATTGGTGTGAAGAAAGTTTTTAACAAGAACCGAGTTGTTCTCGTTCCAGATCACTTCACTCCTGCTAAGGATATTCCTTCTGCTGAGCAGTGCAAAATTCTCCGTGAGTTCGCAAAAGCTCAGAGACTTACCCATTATTTTGAGGTCGGCCAGTGCGGGATTGAGCATGTCCTTCTTCCTGAAAAAGGACTTGTGCTTCCAGGAGAGGTTGTGATCGGTGCCGACAGCCATACCTGTACCTATGGAGGGATGGGTGCCTTCTCGACCGGTGTAGGAAGTACAGACCTCGGAGCTGCTATGGCAACGGGAAGGGTCTGGCTCAAGGTTCCGGAGAGCATCAAGTTCATCTATCATGGAAGATTGAACCCTTGGGTTTCGGGTAAAGACCTTATCCTTTACACCATTGGCGATATCGGTGTCGAGGGTGCCCGCTACCAGGCCATGGAGTTCTGTGGAGAAGCCATTCAGACACTTCCCATGTCAGGCCGCTTCACCATGGCCAATATGGCAATCGAGGCTGGTGGAAAGAATGGAATTATCGAACCGGACGAAACTACCCTTCGGTTCATTAAATCTAAAACAGAACGGCCATACAAGATTTATCGCTCTGATCCAGACGCACACTACACCGATGTGAGGGAATATGATCTTTCCAAACTTCATCCCCTGGTTGCTCTTCCCCACATCCCGTCCAATGTAAAGGATGTGAGAGAGATCGGAAAGATTGAGATTGATCAGGTGGTGATCGGCTCCTGCACCAATGGTCATCTTGACGACTTAAGAATTGCTGGAAGGATTCTGAAGGGCAGAAGAGTTGCTTCCTCTTTGAGGCTCATTATCATTCCCGGAACCCAGGAGGTTTATCGGCAGGCCTTAAAAGAGGGATTGATTGAGATTTTTCTTTTAGCGGGTGCGGCCATTAGCACTCCCACCTGCGGCCCCTGTCTGGGAGGGCACATGGGGATCTTGGCCAAAGGGGAGAGAGCGCTGGCAACCACCAATCGAAACTTCCGGGGTAGGATGGGACATCCAGAGAGCGAGGTCTATCTCAGCGGCCCTGCGGTTGCCGCAGTCAGTGCTGTCAAAGGCTGGATTTGCCATCCCGAAGAAGTCATGAAAACAAAGTGGCTAAAGTGATCTTAAGTGCACTAAAGTTAATTTTCATCACTTTTTAAATTTGAATTAGACGATAAGAAAAAATCCAATAATCCTCGTGAGACGAATCATGATACTTGAAGGAAGAGTTTGGAAATTTGGCTCGGATGTGGATACGGATGCTATCATCCCTGCCCGCTACCTCAACCAGTCCGACGCAAAAGAGCTGGCCAAACATGTGATGGAGGATGAACGGCCGGAGTTTGTAAAAGAGGTGAAGAAAGGGGATCTCTTATTAGCAGATAAAAATTTCGGATGCGGCTCATCCCGGGAACATGCACCCCTTGCCTTAAAGGCCGCCGGAATTTCCTGCATCGTGGCTAAAAGTTTTGCACGAATCTTTTTCCGAAATAGCTTCAACCTGGGCCTTCCCCTTCTCGAATCTCCGGAGGCCTCTGATGCGATTCAAGATGGAGACCTCGTAAGGATTGATCTTAATACGGGTGAGATCTTCGACATCACCCAGAAGAAGAAGTTCTTCGCCACCCCCATCCCCCCCTTCATGCAAGAACTCCTCAAGGACGGCGGTTTGATTCCCCATCTTCGGAAGAAGAGAAAAAGATCCTAAGAACATTTAAAACATTCTCAGAATCTGTTTTTTTCATTAATTTCCTCTTGACAAAATCCTTTCTTTTCCTCTATTTATAGTACACTGATACAACGAGGTATCTCAGGGACAGGGATGTTCGATCGACATCCCTGTTTTTATAAAACAGGAGGAAGAGATGAAAAAAGAGAAGTATAATGTGGTGGTTGCAGGAGCCACGGGTGCTGTGGGAAACGAAATGGTCTCGATTCTTGAAGAGAGAAATTTTCCAGTGAACCAATTGAAACTTCTTGCCTCAACAAGAGGGGCTGGCACTAAGATTGAGTTTAAGGGAAAGGAATATACTGTTGAGGTGATGGATGAAAACTCCTTTGCCGGAATGGATATTGGACTCTTTTCACCTGGAGGGTCGGTCAGTCAGAAATTTGCTCCCATTGCAGGAAAAGCGGGCTGTGTGGTCATCGATAACACCAGCGCCTTTCGGATGGATCCGGAGGTGCCTTTAGTTGTCCCGGAGGTCAATCCTCATGCCGTCGCTGGATATCCTAAAAAGAATATCATCTCCAATCCCAACTGCTCGACCATCCAGATGGTCGTCGCACTCAAGCCCATTCACGACGTGGCGCGGATCAAACGAATTGTTGTCTCCACCTATCAATCGGTCTCCGGTACAGGAAAGAGGGCCATTAAGGAACTGGAGAGTCAGGTCCTTGCCATCTATAACCAGCAGGAGATCAAACGGGAGGTCTATCCTCACCAGATCGCTTTTAACTGTCTTCCCCACATCGATGTCTTCCTCGAGAATGGTTACACCAAAGAAGAGATGAAGATGGTCAATGAGACAAAGAAGATCATGGAGGACGATTCCATCCGTGTCACCGCTACCACGGTGAGGGTTCCTGTCTTCTATGGCCATTCGGAATCGGTCAATATTGAGACGGAAAAGAAGATCTCTGCCCAGGAGGTGCGAGAGATCCTCTCCAAGGCTCCAGGGGTGGTCGTGGTTGATAATCCTGCAAAGGCAGAATATCCTCTGGCGATCCATGCCGCTGGAAAGGATGAGACGTTTGTGGGAAGGATTCGCGAAGATGAATCGATTCCGAATGGGATTAATATGTGGATTGTTTCGGACAACATTCGGAAGGGAGCGGCGCTCAACGCTGTCCAGATTGCGGAACTCCTGATTCAGAATTATTTGTAAGATTTAATTGAATTCAACAACGCCAGATTGGAGGGAAAGCCATGAAGAAGATAAGTCTTATTTTCATGATCATTTTCATAATGATGATATGGGTCTCTTTAGGCTATGCTGCCAAGGCTCCTTACAAGATCGGGGTCAATCTTGAATTGACTGGTCCTTGGGCCGAGATCACAAAAACTCTTAAGAATGCGATGATTCTCGAGGTCGAGAGGATTAATAAGGCTGGAGGGATCAATGGCCGTCCCCTTGAGCTGATCTTTGAAGATAATGGTTTCGATGTGGGTAGGGCTGCCGCCAATATGACCAAGTTTACTAAGGACAAAGAGATCCTTCTTGTCATTGGCCCCTTTGAGGATAACCTCCAAGCCACAACCCGGGCCATTGCTGAAAGGGAGAAGATCACCAACATCATCATCTGCCCCTCTAATCCCATGGTCAGGGACTTAAAGCAGCAGTGGGCTTTTAATATCGCCCAGAACGACATCATCGTTTCTCAAAAACTCGTGGATCTTTCTATAGCGAGAAAATATAAGAAGGCCCTCGTCTTTCCTGCTGCTCATCCACTCGCCTTGAGTCTGGCTGACTATTA
>CAKZKY010000525.1 GCA_937124575.1 uncultured Pseudomonadota bacterium
AGAATCTGGACCACTTTTGGGAAAAGACTCATGTGGGCTCCGGAGAGGCTGGAGAGTCCTACAATGTCCACAGCCTCTTGAATGGCTGCCTGAGCGATCTGCTCGGGGGTTTGCCGTATGCCTGTATAGATCACCTCCATCCCAGCATCTCTCAATGCACGGGCGATTACCTTAGCCCCTCGATCGTGGCCATCTAATCCTGGCTTTGCGACAAGTACTCTTATTTTTCGAGGCATTTTCACCCCCATTTCAGATTGCAGATTTCAAATTTCAGATTGAATTTCTGTTACGAATTTTTTAATTTGCAATCTGCAATTTGCAATTTGAAATTATCTTTCTCGATATTCACCAAAGACTTCTCTCAATGTATCTGAGATTTCGCCCAGGGTAGCGTAAACTTTGACTGCTTCTAAAATGGGCGGGACCACATTGTCTGTGCCTTGGGCAGCTTTTTTCAAAGCGGCTAAGGTATCTTTCACTTTTATGTTGTCCCTCTCTTTTTTGACCCTTGCCAGTTTTTCCTTCTGGTATTGTTCTACCTCCGGTTTAATTCGAAGGATATCTCTCAGGGGCTCCTCTTCAATCTGGAATTGATTCAATCCGACAATGATCCGCTTTTTCGTCTCAATCTCTTTCTGATATTGATAGGCGCTCTCCCCGATCTCTGCTTGAATGTAACCGGATTCAATGGCCTTGATGGCGCCTCCCATTGCTTCGATCTTCTCAATGTACTCCGTTGCCTTTTTCTCGATTTCATCGGTCAGCGCCTCAACGGCATAGGAGCCACCAAGAGGATCGATCATATCAGCGACTCCGCTCTCATAAGCAATAATCTGCTGGGTCCTTAAGGCAAGCCTGACAGAGTCTTCCGTGGGCAGGGCGTAGGCTTCATCCCTGGAGTTGGTGTGAAGCGATTGTGTTCCACCTAAAACAGCAGCTAAGGCCTGAAGGGCAACCCTAACCACGTTGTTGTCCGGTTGCTGGGCCGTGAGTGAGCAGCCAGCTGTTTGGGTATGAAATCGCAACATGCAGGATTCATCCCTTTTGGCTTTAAACCGTTCCCTCATAATTTTGGCCCAAAGTCTTCTGGCGGCCCTGAATTTGGCGACCTCTTCGATGAAGTTGTTATGGCAACAGAAGAAGAAGGCAAGTCTGGAAGCAAACGAGTCCACATCCAGGCCGGCTCGGATGGCGGCTTCGACGTAGGCGATTCCATCCGCAAGGGTGAAGGCGACCTCCTGCACGGCCGTGCAACCTGCCTCACGCATGTGGTAACCGCTGATGCTGATCGTATTCCATCGGGGGACACGATCCTTGCAGAAGGCAAAGATGTCGGTAACAATTCGCATCGATTCGAGAGGAGGAAAGATATAAGTTCCTCTTGCTGCATACTCCTTTAAAATGTCGTTCTGAATCGTTCCCTGAAGTACCTCCGATTTTACCCCTTGCTTTTCGGCCACAGCAATATACATTGCCAGAAGAATGGCAGCAGTCGAATTGATCGTCATTGAAGTGGAGACCTTGTCGAGGGGAATGCCGTCAAAGAGGATTTCGACATCTTTCAGGGAATCGATGGCAACGCCCACTTTTCCAACCTCCCCGTCTGCTAAGGGGTGATCGGAGTCATAACCGATTTGTGTGGGAAGGTCGAAGGCGACGCTTAGACCCGTTTGCCCATGTTCCAGAAGATATTTGTATCGTTTATTCGTCTCCTCAGGGGTGGCGAACCCTGCATATTGACGCATCGTCCAGAAACGGCCTCGATACATGGTGGGTTGGACTCCCCGAGTAAAAGGGAATTCTCCCGGGAACCCCAGATCCTCACAATAATCCAGGTCAGTGATGTCGAGAGGAGTGAAGAGCCGCTTGATTTCAATATGGGATGTTGTTTTGAAAGAAGGTTCCCTTTCTGGCGATTTGGAGAGGACTTTATTGAGGGTCGTATTTTCCCATCGCTTCCTCTCTTCATAAATGTTCTTGGTCATATATCACCTCATAAAACCCGAAATTCGAATATCGAAGCTCGAAACAAATCCGAAATTCAAATGTTCAAATTTCTAAGCCGTTTTATTCCTGGTTTTGGAATTAAACGTTTCGGGAATTCGATATTGTTTCGAAATTCGGATTTCGTATTTCGAATTTCCACTTTACAGCGGAATATTTCCATGTTTTCGCCAAGGATTGGTATCCACTTTTGTTTTCAGAATCTCCAGGGCCTGGATGATTTTTGGACGGGTTTCTTCAGGCTCAATGATTTCATCTACATACCCAAGCTCCGCGGCCTTATAAGGACTTGCGAATTTCATCTGGTATTCTGATACCAATCGCTCACGGGTCTCCTTTGGGTCTTCTGCCTCTTTGATTTCGTTTCTGAAGATGATATTGACTGCTCCCTCGGCTCCCATCACAGCAATTTCGGCTGTGGGATAACAATAATTGATATCCCCACGGATATGTTTGGAAGACATCACATCATAAGCCCCACCGTACCCTTTACGGGTGATGATCGTAACCTTAGGGACCGTTGCTTCGCAATAAGCATAGAGGAGTTTGGCACCATGGCGGATGATCCCTCTTGCTTCCATATCGATTCCTGGGAGAAATCCGGGAACATCCACAAAGGTTACGAGGGGAATGTTGAAACAATCACAGAAGCGGACAAATCGGGCTGCCTTGACCGAAGAATCGGGGTCAAGCGATCCAGCCAGCCAGTTGGGCTGATTGGCGATAATACCAGCTGGCATTCCATTGAACCGTGCGAAGCCGACAACGATGTTCTTTGCCCAGTCCTTCTGGACTTCGAGAAAATATCCATGATCCACCACTCCGTGGATGATTTTCTTCATGTCATAGGCTTTTTTCGAATCCTCAGGGATGACCGTTTTTAAAGATTCGTCCATCCGGTTAGGGTCGTCGGAACAGGGAATCACCGGTGGTTTCTCCCGGTTGTTTTGAGGGAAAAAGCTGAGGAGTTCTTTGATGAGACGAATTGTGTCTTCGTCATTTTCCCCTGCAAAATGGGCTACTCCACTCTTTTCCATATGGACTTTGGAGCCCCCTAACGATTCTGAGGTGATGGGTTTTCCATCGGGTGTTTCTGTCTTTCCTAATGCAGCACGGATGACATCCGGGCCTGTGATATGGAGGTAACTCGTTTTCTGGGTCATTAGGATGAAGTCGGTCATGGCTGGAGAATAGACCGCTCCACCGGCGCAGGGTCCCATGATGGCTGAGATCTGAGGGATGACTCCAGAGGCAAGGACATTTCTTAAAAAGATATAAGCGTACCCAGCAAGGCTTTCTACCCCTTCTTGAATTCTTGCTCCACCGGAATCATTCAGCCCAATAACTGGAGCGCCAGTCTTCATGGCGAGGTCCATGATCTTGCAGATCTTTTCCGCAAAAGCCATTCCAAGTGCTCCACCAAATACAGTGAAATCCTGCGAAAAGACGTAGACAAGACGGCCGTTCACTTTCCCATATCCTGTCACCACGCCATCTCCCCAGAATTTCTTATTTTCCATTCCGAAATCATGACAGCGGTGTGTCACAAACTTGTCCAGTTCAACAAAGGTTCCAGGATCGAGCAGAAGATCGATCCGCTCACGGGCTGTCAATTTCCCATCCTTGTGCTGTTTATCAATTCTTTCCTGGCCGCCTCCAAGCAATGCTTC
>CAKZKY010000526.1 GCA_937124575.1 uncultured Pseudomonadota bacterium
CCTGGCAGGGGATCGGAGAGGGAAAGACCAAGGAGATATATCGGCGCCTTTTCAATGAGGGGGTATTCACCGGATTTGTAGGGTATGAGGAGACCCAGTGCGAATCGAAGATCGTGAAACTGATCAAAGGGGATGAGTTGATCTCCTCTGCCATCGAAGGAGAGGAAGTCGAAGTCCTGACTGAAAAGACGCCCTTTTATGGAGAGACCGGAGGGCAGGTCGGAGATAAGGGGATCATCTTTCAGGAGAACTTCTCTCTGGAAGTGGAAGATACGCTCAGACCGCTGGAGGGTCTAATCGTCCATCGGGTACGGGTGAAAAGGGGCAAGGTGGACGTTGGGATGGAGGCGACCCTGAAGGTGGATCAGGAGCGAAGGCAGGCCATTGCGCTCAATCATACTGCCACCCATCTGCTTCAAGCCGTGCTGAGGGAGATTTTGGGAAACCATGTTCATCAGGCTGGCTCTCTGGTGGCTCCGGACCGATTGCGATTTGACTTCACTCATTTCGCTCCTATCGAAAGGAAAGACCTTGAACAGATTGAGGCGATGGTCAACCAGAAGATCCGGCAGAACATGAAGGTCGAAACGAAGATCATGGATGTGGAGGAGGCTCTTCAGACTGGAGCCATGGCCCTCTTTGGAGAGAAATACGGAGAGAAGGTGAGAGTCGTCCGGGTCTCGGATTTCAGCATCGAACTCTGCGGAGGCACACACACAGGGCGGACAGGCGATATTGGCATCTTCAAAATCCTTCACGAGTCCGGTGTGGCTGCTGGCGTGAGAAGAATCGAAGCCCTCACCGGTGAAGGGGCGTATCAATTTATTAGGCAGGTGGAGCATCAACTCGAGGGGATTGCCTCTTCACTGAAATCGCCTCTCAATGAGATTGTGGTGAGGGTGGAGCGACTGCTACAGCGTCAGAAGGAGTTGGAGAGGGAGATTGAGTCCTATCAGTCGAAGATGGCAAATCAGGAGATCTTGAACCTGCTTTCGCTGGTCAAAGAGGTGAAAGGCATAAAGGTTTTATCAGCCCGAGTAGACGGAAAGGATCCAAAGCGATTAAGGGAGTATGTGGATCAATTGAAGGGAAAGATCGGTTCAGGGATCATCCTTTTGGGAAGCCAGAGTGAGACCAAGGTTTCACTGTTGATGGGCATCACCGAAGATCTGACCTCCCGATTCAAAGCCAATGAGCTGGTCAAAAAAGTGGCCCTTCATGTGAAAGGAACAGGAGGAGGTCGGCCCGATTTTGCCCAAGCCGGAGGGACCGATCCGGAAAGATTGGACGAGGCGCTTAAAGCCATTGATGATCTCATTTGATGATTCTCATGTCGGAATGAATTCCCCCCTTCCTCTCAGGGAAGAAGGAAAAGGGGGATTTTTTTGTGATGGCCACTGTTAGAACACGATTTGCTCCAAGTCCAACAGGGGACCTCCATATTGGAGGTGCGCGAACCGCCCTCTTTAACTGGTTGCTGGCGCGTCATCATGGAGGTGCGTTCATTCTCCGGATCGAGGATACGGATGTGGCGCGATCGACCCAAGAGTCGATCCAGGTCATTCTCAATGCCATGAGGTGGTTAGGACTCGACTGGGATGAAGGTCCCTTCTACCAGACCCAGAGAATTGCTCTCTATCAGGAGATGGCTGAGCTTTTGATGAGCAAGGGAAAGGCTTACCGATGTTACTGCCCACCGGACGAACTGGATGCCAAAAGAGAGGCGGCCATGAAGGCAGGGCTCAAACCCAAATATGACCGGACCTGCCTTCGTCGAAAAGCATTTCCTCAGGATCGTCCCTTTGCGATCCGATTCTTCTCACCGGACGAAGGGAAGACTGTGGTCGAAGATCTCATTCAGGGTCGAGTCGAATTCGACAACAGCGAACTGGATGACCTCATCATCCTGAGAAGTGACGGGCTTCCCACATACAACTTCTCTGTGGTTGTGGATGATGTGACCATGGCCATCACCCATGTCATCCGCGGAAATGACCATCTCAATAACACTCCCAGGCAGATTCAGATCTACCAGGCCTTAGGATATCCTCTTCCCAAGTTCGGTCATGTGCCGATGATCCTTGGTCCGGACAAGAAGAAGCTTTCCAAAAGGCATGGCGCCCAGTCGGTGATGGAGTATCAGAAGATGGGCTACCTTTCTCAGGCTGTGGTGAACTATCTGGTGCGGCTGGGATGGTCCTATGGCGATCAAGAGGAGTTCACCCTGAAGGAGTTGATCGAAAAGTTCACGCTGGAGGCTGTGGGCAAGGCAGCCGCTGCCATCAATCCGGGAAAGCTGGACTGGCTCAATTCGCAGTATATTAAGAGGATGGAGCCGGATGAACTGGTCAAGAAGGTCTTGCCGTTTATGGAAGCCAAGGGATATTCGATTGGCGATTTCGATCTCTTGAGAAAAGTAGTTCTCTCTCTCAGAGAGAGGGTGAAGACTCTGGTTGAGATGGCTGAGCTTTCGGCATTCTATTTCAGCGATGAGATTGTCTATGAGGAGGCTTCAGCACAGAAATTTTTAAGAGAGGAGTCTCTGCCCATCTTTAAAGAGATGGTGGAGTCTCTCTCGAAGGAGGCGATTCTCAAGAGAGAGGGCAGCCACCTTCTGATCCAGCGGCTTGCCGAATCGCATCAGGCGCCTCTGGTCAAGGTGGCCCAACCCCTTCGAGTGGCCCTGACAGGCCGGGCCGTAAGCCCGCCCATTGACGAGGTGATGGAGATCCTGGGCAAAGAGAAGGTGATCAAGAGGCTCCAAAAGGCAGTGCAGTACATTGGAAAGAAATAACCAATCACCAATAATCAATCACCCAATAATAACCAATAACCAAATTCGAATAACCAAAAAGGGGAAAAAGGATTTTACTTTTTGTTATTGGAAAATTGGTCATTATTTGGTTATTGGTGCTTGGTGATTGGAATTTGGGTTGTTATCTGGTTATTGGTGTTTGATTTGTTCCATAACAATTCGTTAATTGAGTGGTCAGGGATGATCGAATGAAACTCAAATCACTGGAGATGATCGGGTTTAAATCGTTTGTGGACCGGCTTCAGCTCACGTTTCCAGAAGGGATTACAACGATCGTTGGACCTAATGGTTGCGGAAAGTCGAACATCGTCGATGCCATCCTCTGGGCGATTGGCGAACGGAGTGCCAAACATCTTCGCGGCAAGTTGATGGAGGATGTGATCTTCAGTGGCACGGATGGTCGAAAACCCCTGGGAATGGCCGAAGTGAGCCTCACCTTCTCCAATGAGGATGGGTCTGCTCCCCAGGAATACCAGCAATACAGCGAGATCACCATCACCCGCAGACTCTTCCGATCAGGAGAGAGTGAATTCTTGATCAACCGGACTCCCTGTCGCCTGAGAGATATCATCGATCTCTTCCTCGATACAGGGATCGGGGTGAATGGCTATTCGATTGTTGAGCAGGGCCGGGTGGAGTACCTCATCCATGCCAATCCGCAGGACCGACGCTTCCTCATTGAAGAGGCAGGAGGGATTGCGAAGTATAAGGAACGGAAAAGGCTTGCTCTGATGAAGATGGATGCGACCCAGCAGAATCTTCTGAGGATTCAGGACATCATCGCTGAAGTGAAGCGTCAGATCGTCACCCTGGAAAGGCAGGTGAAGCGGGCAGAGGAGTATAAGGCGATGCGGAAGGAAGTCCGGGAGATCGAGCTCCGTTTTGCCCTTCAGGAATATGGAGAGCTTTCAGAAAAAGGGGAGGCGGCCCGCGGTTATCTCAAAGCCCTGAGGGAGAGAGAGGCGGTGATCTCCGGACAGATGGCCGAAAGGGAGGCATCGGTCGAAGGGATGAGAATGAGAAGTTTGGAGGAAGAGGAGAGACTCCGAAGCCTCCAGCAGGAGATTTACGATCTGAATCAGAAGATTCAAAGGATGGAGAGCGAAGTCGAGTTCTTCAGGAGAGAGAAGGAGGGGCTTCAGAGACAGGAGGCCCAGATGAAAGAGGAGGTTGGAGAGGGGCTCCGGTCTTTAAAAGAGATCCGGAAAGAACGAAGAAGAACGGAAGAGACCCGAAAGGAGCTGGAACGGGAGAGTCGCGAGATTGAAGAGATCGTTAAAGAATGGGAAGTGCTCTACAACGAGTTCAGAGGAACATTACAGGACGTATCGGATCAGATCGAAGCGGAAAAGGGAGCGTTGATCAATACGCTGACCCGGCTCACCTCCCTGAGAAACCGTCAGTCCCATCTCGAGGAGAGAAGCGAGGATCTTCAGAAACGGATTCGCTCTCATGCAAAAGAGTCTGAAGAGGTGAAGACAGGACTGGCCCGGCTCAACGAGACCTTATCAAGAGCGGAGAAGGAGAGAGAGATCAATCGATCCATTCAGAGGACACTCCAAGAGGAGAAGGAGAAGTGGACAGAAGAGCTGGAAGCGTTGAAGGAGGCCTTTCTGGCCAGGCAATCCGAACGATTCGAAGCCGAAGAGAGATTGAGACAGGATCGCTCTCGGTACCAATCCCTCAAAGAACTTCAGGAGAGTTATGAAGGGTTTGAAAAAGGCGTCAAGTCTCTTCTCCTCAGAAAGCGGGAAGAGCCTGAGCAATGGAGTCGGATCTCTGGGGTGGTGGCGGATATCCTGGAGCCCGAGCCTTCGTATGAGATCCCCCTGGAGGCGGTTTTGGGACAACGGTTGCAATATCTGATGGTGGCCGATGAAAGAGAGGCAGTCGCTGCCATCGAATTCCTCAAGCGAGAATCTTTGGGCCGTGGAAGTTTCATTCCTGTAGGGGCAGAAGGTCATTCGGAAAGAGAGAGGCCTGTGCGAACCGAATTTGAAGATGGGCCAGTGGCTCTGATGAGGTTCGTTAAAGTGAAGGAAGGATTTTCTCACATCGCAGAGTTTCTGATCGGAGATGTGGGTGTGGTTGATCATCTGGAGAGAGCACTCCAGTGGATCAAGAGAGAAGGGACCTTTGTGACCCTCGTCACCCTGGAGGGTGAGGTGGTCGAGCGGACAGGTCTGATCTCTGGAGGAAGCCGTGATCAGGGCCTTGGCATTCTTGAAAGAAGGCGTGAGATCCGAGAGCTTGAGAAGAAGATTGAAGCCGAGGAGGAGAGATGCCGTCAGGCCCTTGATGAGGAGGGCCGGCTTCACCAGGAGATCCTCGAAAGAGAGATTCGGTTGGAAAATAGAAAGAGAGAGATTCAGGCCAAAGAGATTGAACTCCTCCATCAGGACAGGGATCTGGAAGGGGTGAGAAAGGAGATCTCACAATTCCAACAGAGAGAGGAACTTCTTCAATTCGAGGGAGAAGAGCTCCAAAGAGAGGGCCGAGAGATCGAGGAGGAGACAAAGGCCGTTCTGGATCAGATGGAGAAAGAGGAGGTTGCTCGACAGAAGAAGGAGGAGGAGCTTCAATCCCTGAAGAAGACCGAGGAGGAAGTCAGAGAAGGGGCAGAGGAGTTGGGAGGAAGGATCACAGATAAAAAGGTCCATTTAGCTTCGATCGAGGAGAAACAGAGGGGGGTGGAAGGTCAGATTCTTAACTTCTCGGAAAATATCCGGACATTGCGAGAACAGGTAGTTCATCGGGTGAAGAGAATCCGAATCTCCCGACAGGAAGTGACCACACTGGGGGAAAGGATCGATGAGAGAGAAAAGGAACTCGAAGAGTTGATTCAGAACCACCGGTTGAAAGAAGAGAGTCTGGTTCACCAGAGGGAGAAGGTGGAGGCGCTCTCGAATGAATGGAAGGAGGCAGAGGCTTCAGCGAGATATCTTCGACACGAGTTGGAAGATGTCCGGCAGAAAAGCCATGAGGAGGAGATCCGTGTTTCTGAGATTCAGTTGAAACTCCAGCATTTACAGGATTCGATGAGAGAACGCTATGGTGCTACACTTTCGACCTCGATCGGTATGGTTCCAGAGGAGTTTCCAAGGGAAGAGATGTCCAAACGGCTTGCTGAGCTAAAAACAAGTCTGGAAGCATTTGGGGAGGTCAACCTTCTGGCCCTTGAGGAGTATCAGGAGCTAAAACAGAGACATGACTTTCTGACCGAACAGCAGAGCGACCTTCAACAGGCGCTCGATACACTGAAGAAAGCCATTGTCCGGATCAACCGGACGACAACGAAACGGTTCTTAGAAACCTTTCATCTGGTCAATGAGAAGTTCAAGGAGGTTTTCGTCAGGCTCTTCAAGGGCGGACAGGCCAGTCTCATTCTGGTGGATGAACAGGATCCCTCCACCTCTGGAGTGGATATCATTGCCCAGCCTCCGGGAAAGAAGTTACAGAATATTGACCTGCTTTCAGGAGGAGAGAAAGCTCTGGTTGCAACCGCCTTACTCTTCGGACTCTTCATGATCAAACCCACACCCTTCTGTCTGCTCGATGAGATCGATGCACCTTTGGACGATGCTAACATCAACCGTTTCATCGAGATGGTAAAGGAGTTTTCTAAAACCTCTCAGTTTATTCTCATCACACACAATAAAAAGACGATGGAGATGGCCAATACCCTCTATGGGATCACGATGGAGACCCCTGGCGTTTCAAAAGTGGTCTCAGTGCGGTTGAATTAAGAAAAATTGCGTTTCGCCTTCCGAAACTCCTTGACATTCGATCTTTTTTTAGATACTCTCTTTTCGGGTCCAGAGGTATTGCTTGTGATCTCTGGAGGAAAGGAAGATAGTCGGGCTGCTATCTGAATGTGACTCAGATAACGGATTTTTATTGTAGAGATGATTCGACATTGGATTGAAATCATTTGAGAAAAAATCTTTATTACCGTGTGAAATATTTTACTTGCTTTTTGTTTTTAGATGTGTAAAATGGGTTCGCCTTATAGGAACGTCTAATGATTAATTAAACACCGTTAGAAAAGCTTTGCCCTTCTAACGGGAAAGCTCACACGGGGCATTAAACCCCGTGTTCACCAAGGAGGTAATTAACTCATCCCCGCTGCGAGCATCGGGGCTTTCTAACAGGGTAAGGACTGAATTCTATCGGGAAAGGAGGTGATTCATCAAGATTGTTAAAGATATTTTGAGGAGTTTTTGTCTACCGCACATGCAGATGAAAAAAAGAGAATTAAATCGGGAGTTATTTTAACCAAAAAAGGGAGGGGATACTTATGAAAAAGATATTTATTTTTTCAATTGTCTTAGTGGCTTTTTGTTTTAGCCTGACAGTAGAAGGTTGGACCCAGCCTGTTCGATTGGGGGCGGTGATCAATCTCACGGGTCCAGCCTCCACCTGGGGCCAGTATCATGCCAAAGGAATTACGGACTACGTCCGTCACGTCAATGAGGTCAAAGGTGGTGTGGGCGGGAGAAAACTGGAACTCACTGTGGTGGATCATGCGTTCAAGCCTCCAGAAGGTGTAAAATTGGTGAAAAAATTCTGTGAAGAGAAGATGGATATGATTACCACCTGGGATGCGGGAACTAGCATTATGATCAAACCCATTATCCAGGAACATAAAATTCCCACCATCGTCTTTTCCACCTTTCAGGGAATTTTAGCTCCGCCAGTGGACTATATCTATCTGCCTTTTGGGAGTTATGTGATGGATTCACATGCGGTTCTGGAATATATCAAAGCCATCCATAAAGGCAAAGATGCTCCCAAAGTGGGTCTGTTGACTTACAATACCACCTTCGGAAAATCGATTCATGATCCAAGCAAAGACTATGCCGGGAAACATGGCATCAATATCGTGGGGATCGAAGAGTTTCCAATGGCCACCATTGACATCTCCACAGAAGTGCTCCGGCTGAAAGGAAAAGGGGCGGAATATATCTCTGTTCAGATGCTTCCTGAGGCAGTGATCCGAGCCCTGACTGCGGCGGACCGGGTTGATTTTAAAGGCCCCATTTTTGGAACCTGGACGATCACGGATGCCGATTTCTTTAAACTGGGTAAAGGACTGATTCGGGATCGTCTCTTCATGAGTTTCTGCGGAACCCTTCCCGGAGATAAGATCTGGGGAATGGAGTTAATGGATAGCCTCATCAAGAAGTACAAGTCTGTGGACAAGTATGATACCTCCTACTGGGAAGGCGTTGTGGTCGGAATGATCATGGAGCGAGCCGTACACCGGGCGTCTGGATTATTTAAGACGATCAATGCAGAGAATATCAATAAAGCGCTCGAGACTTTTAAGGATGAAGATTTTGGCGGTCTTGTCCCCAAAATCACCTATACCAAAGATAAACACGAAGGGTCCAATGTGACCAGGATTGTTCAAGTGCATGAGGATACCACGTATACTCCCATGACCGATTACTTTTCTCCAGGAAAGGGAGCCATCAAGGTCTTGAGGACACCGAAAAGATAGTTGTGGTTTCCATTTGAGTTGAAAGTTTAAAATCCTTTGCCTCTTTCCCCCTGTGTCTGAAACGGATTGACGCAGGGGGAAAGAGGAGCACTAAAGGCCATTCTATATAGATCTGAGAAGGTGAACCATGAAGGCATTTCGAGGTCAGCCGAAAATCTTTTCACCGGAACAAGTCTCCCAGAAGACTGCTGAGCTTGAGGTTAAAAATGTTACTCTCAACTTCGGGGGGGTGATGGCCCTGCATGATGTTAACCTGACGGTTCACACAGGCGAACTGGTCAGCGTCATCGGGCCCAACGGTGCGGGTAAGACCAGTCTGATGAATTCCATTACCGGTTACTATCACCCGCAGAGCGGAAAGATCCTCTTCAATGGAGAGGAGATCATGGGCCAGCACCCTCATGAAATCACCCAGAAGGGAATTGGACGGACGTATCAGAACATTGAACTCTTTCCAGGCATGACCGTGCTTTCCAACATGCTTTTGGCACGGCATCTATATTGTGACTATGGTTTTGGAGGGGCCGCTTTATTCTCTCGATCCGTGAGGAAGAAGGAAGTAGAACACCGACAGATTCTCGAAGAGCTGATTGATTTTCTTGAGATGCAACCCATCCGTAAAAAAACCGTGGGATCTCTTCCCTATGGTTTACGAAAGAGAGTGGAACTGGGCAGGGCGCTGGCATTAGAGCCTAAGCTTTTGGTTCTGGACGAACCCTTTGCCGGGATGACGCTCGAGGAAAAAGAGGATATGGTCCGATTTTTACTCGAGCTGAACTCAGCCTGGGGTCAGACGATGATCCTGGTAGAACATGACATGTCGGTTGTGATGAGCGTGTCTCAGCGGATCATGGTCTTGAATTTTGGAGAGAAGATCGCAGAGGGAACTCCGGAAGAGATTCAGAATCACCCGGAAGTGATCAAAGCCTATCTGGGCGAGACAACCAAATTTTAAATGGAATAATGGAATAGTGGAATAATGGATCAATAAAAATCATTCATTTGATAAGGAAGCTCAATATTCCATTCTTCCATCGTTCCATTATTCCAATATGGAGTCATGGGCATATGGAAGTTAGCAGAGCAAAACGTTTCGATGAAGAGGTTGTGCAATCTTTAGCCAAGCTCACCCTGCCACAGATTTTAGCTAAACAGGCAGAGCGTTTGGGAACCTCTCAAATCGCCATCCGCGAAAAGATGTTCGGAATATGGCTGGCCTATACCTGGGAGGATTACCACCGCTATACCAAACAGGTCGCGCTGGGTCTGTTAGCCCTCGGGTTGAAGCGGGGAGAGAATATTGGCCTCATTGTCAATAACCATCCGGAGTGGTTATTCGGAGAGTTGGGGGCCCAGGCCATTGGTGCGATCACAGTCAATATGTTTACCTCTTCGATCGCAAAAGAATTAGCCACGATGCTGAACCGGATTCAGGCGGCCATTGCGATTGTCCAGGATCAGGAGCAGGTGGATAAACTCCTGGAGATGAAGGAGCAGCTTCCTCATGTCCGGAAGGTCATCTATATTGATCCCACAGGGATGAGGACGTATGCTGGCAATCCATGGTTGATGAGCTTTCAGGAGCTCCTGAAATTAGGTGAAGAGTTGGATAAGAAACAGCCCCGTCTTTACGAAGAGGAGCTTTGGAAAGGAAAGCCAGAGGAAGTGGCACTGATGATCATGACCTCTGGGACGACGGGCATTCCAAAACTGGCAATGATCTCCCATCAGAGTTTTACGGAGATTGCCCGTAAATGGATCGAGACCGCTCCTATTGGCGTAGGGGACAACTGGATTTCGATCACCCCAACCGCCTGGATTGTTGATCAGATGTGGGGGATGGGGGTCTCTCCTCTTACCGGGATGGCGATGAACTTCCCAGAGACCTTAGAGACTCAGGCGGAAGATTTCCGTGAGATCGGACCGGTCGTAATCATCACCTCTTCTCGATTCTGGGAAGATCTTGCCTCTAAGATCAGGGTGAAGATGGCAGACTCAGGCTGGATCAAACGGAAACTGTTTCACTTAGGTGAGAAGATTGGAGGGGCGGTGGTGGATCGGGAATCGAAGAAGGAACCCATCCCGGCTTCTCTCTCTTTTCTTCACAAACTCTTCGGAAAGATCGTCTATAAGCCTCTTCTTGATCGGGTAGGCTGCTCACAGATCCGTGCTGCTGTCACAGGAGGACACCCCATCAGTCCGGATGTGATCCGTTTCTTCAGGGCGAAAGGATTGAATTTGAAGCATGCCTACGGTCTGACCGAAGGCGGAGGGGTTTTTCAGGTACAGCCAGACAAGGAGGTTAAACCTGAATCGGTTGGCAAGCCTCTGCCCCGAACCGAAATTAGGATTGCTGAAGACCAGGAGGTTCTCGTTAAAACCCCTTCCAGCTTTGTGGGTTATTATCAAGATTCAGAGGCCACGAATAAAGCCCTTCGCGATGGTTGGCTCCATACGGGAGATGCCGGTTATATTGATGACGATGGGCATCTTCTCATCATTGGCCGCAAGGAAGAGATTATGCGGACCAAGGCTGGCGAGGCCATTTCATCAGATTTCATCGAAACAAGACTCAAATTCAGCCCCTATATTAAAGAAGCTGTGGTCTGGGGGGAGGGCCGTGATTATATCACGGGTTTCATTAATATCGATTTTGGCAACGTGGGCAGTTGGGCAGAGGATCGGATGATACCCTATACGACTTATACCGATCTTTCTCAACGGTCCGAGGTTGAAGAACTGATTCTTGGTGAAGTCCGCCATGTGAATACCCAGTTGCCCAAACCGATGAGATTGCATAAGATCATCCTCCTGTATAAACTTCTCGATGCCGATGATGAGGAGCTGACGCGAACAGGAAAAGTTCGAAGAAAGTTTGTCTATGAGCAATATATTAACTTGATCGAAGCCATGTATAGTGGCCAGAAGGAGCTACAGGTAACTGGTAAGGTCCGGTACCGGGATGGACATATAGGAACGATTGAAACAAAGGTGAGGATATTGGACGTCGAATAGGAGCTGTAAATACCCAAATTCCAATTATCAAATAATCACCAAACATCAATAACCAAATTTTCAAATATGATTTGGGAATAGGTTCTTTTGTTATTGGATGATTGGAATTTGTTTGGAATTTGGTGATTGGAATTTAGATATATTGAGATGAATTTATCGAAGAAAATGATTTTCTCGTAAAAGCGATAGTGTTATAAAGCGAGAGGAGGATTGATATCTATGGATTTCTTTCTTCAGCTCTTGATTCAAGGGTTATCCGTAGGCTTTCTTTATGCCCTTGCAGCTCTGGGCTTCGTGATGATCTTTAAGTCCTCGAGTGTCCTCAACTTTGCCCACGGAGATCTTTTGGCCATTGGGGCATTTCTCTTTCTGGTGCTGGCGGCCTGGGCGAAGATCCCTTTTCTCATTGCTTTTTTCCTGACCCTGATCGGATGTTTTGTCCTGGGATTTATCATTGAGCGCCTTTTCCTGCGCCCCCTGATCGGAGAGGCCCTGATCATGGTCATCATGCTCACGGTTGGGCTGGCAGCCATGTTCAAGGGACTACTGCTCTTTATCTTTGGAGGCAATTTATTTGCCTACCCCACCTTCCTTCCAGAGGATATCTCCGTTCGAATAGGAAACATTAACATTGCACCGGTCTATGTGGCCTCGTTTGTCATCAGCATCATCTTTCTTCTGTTATTCGGACTTTTCTTCAAATACTCCTCCCAGGGCATCTATATGCGGTCCGTGGCAGACAATCAGACCGCTGCCCTCTCGCTTGGTGTTCATGTCAGGAGAGTCTTTGCCCTGTCCTGGGCCATTGCGGCCTTGGTCTGTGCAATGAGCGGCATTATCCTGGGGATCATCAGCGGTGTCAATGTGCATAGCATCAGCATCATTGGCCTCAAGGTCTTTCCGGTGGTCATCCTCGGAGGGTTGGAAAGCATTGGCGGGGCCATCATCGGAGGAATCATTATCGGTGTCTTAGAGACCTTTACAGGAGGATATATTTCAACCTCCCTTCGAGAGGTCGTACCTTACATTATCCTGGTCTTCATCCTTTTGGTGAAACCTTATGGACTCTTTGGCCTGGTAGAAATTGAGCGAGTGTAATTGAAAAAACGATAAACGTTAAACGAAGAACGGTAAACAAAAAGTTCATTGTGATGAGTTTGGAGGCGGAATGAAAAAACTGCGATTGCATCCCTGTGGAAACTATAAAGAGAGATACGATGAGGAGCTAACGATTTTTGAGACCGATTTCGGCCGAGTCTCCATGTTGATCGGGCTTGTGATCCTGTTTGTTGTGATTCCTTGGATCAGTAGTTCGTATCTCCTTTACGTGATCAATCACATTGGAATCTTTGCCATTGCAGCCGTGGGTCTTAACCTTCTGATCGGATTTACCGGGCAGATCTCACTTGGTCACGGAGCCTTCTTTGGAGTGGGAGGTTATACCGCGGCCATCCTTTCGACCAAACTCGGTTTTCCTTTTCCTCTCTCCCTTCTCTCGGCGGGGATTATGACCGCCGCCGTGGGTCTGGTTTTTGGCCTTCCTTCAGCAAGGCTCAAACACCTCTATCTGACCATTGCTACACTTGCAGGTCAGTTCATCATTCAATTCATCTTCGTCCAATGGGAAAGCCTCACTGGTGGGCTGCAGGGGATCATCCTTTCAAGGGCAAGCCTGTTTGGTTTAAGTCTCAAAAGTGATTTTGCTTTTTTCTATATCGTTTTCATATCCTTGGTGGTGATGCTATGGATTGCAAAGAACCTTCTTCGAACACGATATGGGAGGGCCTTCGTGGCCATCCGTGACAATGATCGGGCTGCCGAGGGCATGGGCATTCCCATCTTTCATTACAAACTGTTGGCTTTCGCCATCAGTTCCTTTTATGCTGGATTTGCAGGAGCGCTCTGGACGCACTATTTAGCGAGCATTACCCCAGACCCCTTTACGCTCTTTCTCTCTGTCGAATTTATCGCCATGATCATCATCGGCGGTCTGGGAAGCCTTACCGGCAGTGTCTTTGGAGCCATTTTCATCACCTCGCTCAATGAGATATTGAGTCTTGCATCGGAATATTTTATGAACCTGCCTGCCCTTGCAGGGGTGGCCCTGACGATTGCACCGCTTCGTGAATTCATTTTTGGGCTGGCGATTGTGCTCTTTATCATTTTTGAGCCGAGGGGATTGGCAGAGGTATGGCGGATCATTCGTGCCAGTTTCAGGCTCTGGCCTTTTTCTTATTGAGGTAACTTATGGAAGACAATATCCTGCTCCAACTCAATAATATCAGTGTGGTTTATTCTGATGTAATTCAAGTCCTCAAAGGGGTTTCGCTCGTCGTCAAGAAAAAACAGATCGTTTCGCTTCTTGGCAGCAATGGCGCTGGAAAGACGACAACCCTCAAAGCGATCTCCGGGCTTCTTAAACCGGAGAATGGCAAGGTGACCGAGGGTAACATCGTTTATGAAGGGCACAACATTCACAACTCATCTCCAGAACAGATCACAAGACTCGGGATCATCCAAGTGATGGAGGGACGCCAGCCCTTTAAGCTGCTCACCGTTGAAGAGAATCTCCGGGTTGGGACAGCCACCCGTTGGGGCAAACCCTACAAGAAGGATTTAGAACTGGTCTACCATTACTTCCAGCCTCTGGTGGCTCGTAAAAACCGACTGGCAGGTTATTGTAGCGGTGGAGAGTTGCAAATGCTCGTGATGGGGCGTGCCCTGATGGCACAGCCCAAACTGCTGCTTCTGGATGAACCATCCTTGGGCTTAGCCCCCTTTTTGGTGAGAGAGATCTTTGAGATTGTGAAGCGGATCAATGAAGAGCAGGGAACAACGATCATGTTGGTGGAGCAGAATGCCAACATGGCCCTTCAGATCGCTCATTATGGATATGTGATGGAGAACGGCAAGATCATGATGGAGGATGAGGCTGCTCGTTTAAGAGAGAATCCCGACGTCAAAGAGTTCTATCTTGGAACGGCAAGTTCGGGAGCCTTAAAATCCTACAAGGATGTGAAGGCTTATAAACGGCGTAAAAGATGGTTATAATCGTTCCCCCCTGCGTCTGATTGGGGGGATTTTTTT
>CAKZKY010000527.1 GCA_937124575.1 uncultured Pseudomonadota bacterium
TTTATAACTTCCGTAACTATATTAAAAAGTCAGGCTTTAAAGTGAGCGGGACTCATGTCGTGATTGATTACACCCCTGTCCATTTTCTACCCGGTTCCATGTCTCCATTTATTAATGAAGCCATCAGAAAGTCAAAACGGATTAGAATAGGTGGTGTCCCTTCAAAAGTCCTTAGCATAGAATATCTCATAGTTTCTCTTCTTTTCTCATTCCGATTGAAAGACAGAATGGTGATTCCCGATTTGTTAGAGTTGGCTGACAAAACGAAGCTTCAGGATATCATAGAGAGGTATAGCGATGAGGAAGCTCCTTTGGATAAAAGACTCCAAAGAATTTTGGAGAGTATTTCATGAAGAGAGAGTTAAAGAAAGAAGAAAACTTAGGTCCCTCCCTTTTAAGAAGAAGCTTGAGATCATGAGAGTTAAGAATAAATAAGGTTCATCAGGGTAGGGAGTGGGTGATCTTCCCATCCCTCCTCTGTACCCCCTTGACTTAGAGGGGCAAATAGAAGGGAGTACTTTAGGAAAGACTGGCCATTGAATTGAATTAAGGATTTACAGAGGGGTATTCAATATGAACCCTTATGATCACATCCCAGATACTTAAAGAGGCCGGTGATAAAGTTTCCCCAGGTGGGCAACAGGCGATCGATCTCATAAGGGATCAGTTTGAGCGTTCCTTCATGGATTTTACTATGGATTTCTTCTAATTTTTTGAAATGGAGAGGCCATGTTTTTTTACCAAGCTCACAGACCATATGAATATTTTTTGTTTTCCCGTCAATGTCCAGGATTCGCAACCGTTTAAATCCGTCACCAGCGAAGAATTGGGTCCCATTCTCCTTCATCTCAATCAATTTATCCCAGCTAAAGGAGCATTCCTCCTGCTTCTTTGAATTCGTCTTTTCTGTGGTCTTTTCTTTTTTCCCAGTCCTTTTCATTTCTCTTTATCCATCTCCTGCCACTGATTCAGAGTCTTTATGGAGATAGGATGATTTGGGTTTAAGCATATTTTAATGTATTAAAGAAAGAGAGTTGTGTCAAGATACCTTTGCGCATTGAATAAATTCCAGTGTTCAGACAGGGGAGTGGAGGGTTGACTTTGGGGAGTGATTGATATATTAAGTTGGCATAAAAATTTTCAGGAGGTGGAGAACGATGAAGGTATTGGGAATTCTTGGAAGTCCTCGGATGGGTGGAAATAGCGATCTTCTTCTGGATCAGGCCCTGGAAGGGGCGGGAGAGAAGGGAGCAAAGACGGAAAAGATCATCCTGAGCAGAAAAAAGATTTCAGGATGCCTCGATTGCACAAAATGTAATGAGACAGGTTTATGTGTGATTAAGGACGATATGATTGGAATTCACAAAAAGATTCTTCGGGCGGATGCCATCATCCATAGTGTTCCCCTCTATTTCTGGGCAATGACGTCTCAGACGAAAGCCTACTTAGATCGCTGGTGCGCCTTTTTTGATGGAAACTGGAACTGGCACCAAGCCTATCTACCCAAGATGAGAGGAAAGAGAATCGGTCTAATCACGGTCTGTGGCGATCCCAATGTCCATACCGCTGACCCCATCGTCCATAGTTTTAGAGAAACCTGCAACTTCTCCGGAATGAAATTATTTCCTGTGGTTCAGGTCTCTGCCGCCACGAAGGGAGAGGTTGCCAACAATGAGAAGGCAAAAAGAGAGGCATTTCAGTTAGGAAGAAAGATTGCGACTCCCTGATGCTAACCAGAAGAGAAGGTTATCAGGATACCAGAGCATCAGGTGAAACCTGATACCCCGATGCTCTGTTTTATATCCCCTTCATGGCTTTCTTTAAGTTATCGTTGCACTGAAGGAGTTTATCAATAGCATCTTCGATCTCTTTGCTCACTCCGGCCAATCCCAACTCACCTGCTTTTTGAGCCCATCTTCTGTATTCAACAATATGGCTTTCGTTATGTTCGATCCAGTGGTGAATGATGACCGATAATTTCTTCTCTTCTTCCATGATTTCCTCACCTTCCTTATGGTTTTACCCATCGAACGGCAACAAATGCCCCTGTATTTAAACCCTTTGCCCTTCCCTCTTGCTCGATCCTTTGAGCCTTTTCCAAGTCCTCGTTCTTCAAAAAGTGGATTGCTGTTTTCGTCATCCCTTCGATGGAGACAAGGGATAGCAGCTCCTCAGGGGACCGGAAGATGGCCTTTTTAAAAAGGGGATGGTCCTCTTTTGATTTTCTTCGCTCAGCCCAAGGGCTGAGACGATTTAAAGAAGCGAGGACAATCGTTCCACCTCTTTGAGTCACCCGAAATAATTCTTCGAGTGCTGTTTTTGCATCTTCTATAAATTCAATGGCGGTCACTGAAATCGTTTTGTCAAAAAGATCATTTTTAAAAGGAAGCCTTAAGATATCCGATTGAACCGTCTGGAACGGAGTCCCTTCTGCCTTTCTTCTTGCCCGGACGAGCATCGGCCAGGAGATGTCGATTCCTGTGACCCGGCAACCGTAAGAAAGAAGATCCAAAGTAAAGATTCCAGTTCCACAACCTGCATCCAGTATTTGCTCACCAGGCTGTGGTTTTAATAACTCCAGAAGCAGTTCGGATTCATACTGCTTGATAAGGAGTCCCAGGGGAGTGGTGAACCACTGATCATAATCGTCTGGCCATTGATCGAAAAGTTTATTCTGGATGGAAGTCTCCTCCCCTTGATCAGATATATTCAATGGTTGCTGGAGGTTTTGGGGTGAGATCGTAAAGGCAACGATTAACGTCCTTGATGGCAGTGATCCGTTCACATATCCGTTTTAATTTGTCCCAAGGAAGCTCGACAGGGGTTGCTGTTCTTGCATCCACACTATGGATACAGCGCACCACAATGATCTGCCCAAACTCCCGTTTTCCACCGACCATTCCTGTTGCCCTGTCACTTAAAAGGATGGCCATATACTGGAAGGCGCCCGTATCACTCAATTCTTCCTCAACAATGGCTGTTGCCGCACGGACAGTGGCGAGTCGCTCCTCTGTCACCTCACCTACGATTCGAGTAGCCAGGGCAGGACCAGGAAAGGGGATTCTCTGGGTGATCTCCGGAGGCAAGCCTAATAATTTTGCTACTTCTCTGACTCCGTCTTTACGAAGGGTCTTAAGAGGTTCCAACACCTGATAGCCGTACTCTTTTTCTGGGTCAATGCCGATCTGAGCAAGGATATTATGCTGACGTTTGATTCCTGCTACGGTCTCTTCAATGTCCGTAAGAATCGTTCCGTGGAGGAGGTATTTAGCGCCAGTCTCTCGGACCAGTCTTCCAAAGACCGTAGCGTAAAACGTTTTTGTGATGGCATTCCGTTTCTCTTCTGGATCAGTTAAGCCTTTGAGTGCTCCCAGGAATTCCCTTTTTGCATCGATGATCTGGATCGGGATCCCCATATCGGAAAAGATCTTGAGCACCCGTTGCGGTTCTCCTTGACGCATCAGCCCATTTTCGATGAAGACGGTCTTTAATCGGTTCCCGATGGCACGGTGACCAAGAACTGAAACGACAGAGCTGTCGACCCCTCCGCTCAGGGCATTCATAGCGATTTGATTTCCGACCGATTCTTTGATTTCAGCAATCTGTTCGTCAATAAAGGCCTTGTAATCCATGTTTTCTCCTCCAAAAAGATATGATGGCATTATATTGGATGAAACATCTTTGTCAATAGTGTCCAGCCTACTTTTTCAATACCTCAATGGTTTCGATGGAGTTCACGATCCATCTCTTCTCCATTTTTTTCAGCAAGCATTCGATCTCATAGGCCTCATTCACGGTTTCGCCTGGAGTGGTTCTTCCAGTGACCCTTGCGGTCAGGCGGACTTTTGAAACGTCGGCCTCGGGAAAGGTAATGTCAAAGTCGAGAAACTTAATATGGAGATTTGAAAAGTGAATACGGCCACGGACCACATAGCCTGTCATTTCATCGCGACTAAACTTTCCTGATAGACCATAGGCAGGGAGTTTGATTTCACAAGTGTCAGCAACAAGGGAGGCGATTTTTTTGATCTTCTGATCCAGGGTGAAGATGCTTTCACCGGATTCTTTCATCATCGCATCTGAGAGAAGGCGAAACGTCTTCTTCACCCTTTTTTCTTCGGTCTGGGTAAGGCTAAAAGCTGTCCAAACGGTCAGTACAATTAGAATTGCGGCCATCAGAATGTATTTGACCTTCCACCGGTTCGAGATGGGAGGACGTTGTTTTTCAGCGGGTGTTCTCTTCTGCTGGTTTCCCGAAGGCCTTGAAGATTTGCCTGTTTTTTGAGAGGGAATCACCATAGGGGACCTCCTAAAATTCTTTTGAGAGAGACCTGTCCGAAGAAATGTTTGTGGATGGGACCCTCTCGATAATCTCCCACGACATAGACGGAATTGGGTTCGACCTTCCGTGGGGGAAGGTTCCAATCATACGGGTATCGGAGATAAGGTTCCCCAAGCTCTTTGCCATTGATGAAGAGTTTTCCACTACGAAATTCGACTTCTTCGCCTTCGAGAGCAACCACTCGCTTCAGAAGGGTCACCTTCTGGCCGGCAAAACGGATTACCACCACATCTCCCCTTTTGGGTTTTGAGAGGATATATTGAAGTCTCCAGCAGAAATTGATCTCTCCATCTCGATAAGTTGGATCCATGCTATGGCCTTTGATTCGGATAGGAATCAGCAGATAGCCGAAGACGAGATAGGCGAGGAGAGTGACACAACCTACCCGGATCAGAAAGGAGCGGGTGAATTTAGGAAAGAGAAAATTTCGAATCGTTTCAGGGAGAGCCATATGGTTTTTGAAAGGGGTCAAAATTGGTTTAACATTAGAAAGTGTCGTAGGTTAGGAAATGGAAGGGGACCACCTCCGTCCTTAAGATTTTTGAATGTCTCCAACCTCCTTCAACAGGTTTCTCAATTTCTGAATCGTTCCTTTTGGCATGGAATGGAATTCCATTCCATATCGGTGCTCTTTCCAGGTCTGCCTGGCCTCCAAATCAGCCCAAACGATCTTTGCCATTCCCTGGATGGTATTGAGTTCCAATCCCTTCGCAAAATAGATTTCCACTTTTAACATTTCTCCCACTTCAATTTTTTCGGGGAGATAGACAAATAGGCCGCCTTCACTCGCATTTTTAACCAATCCTCCAAAATCGGTCTTTCTACCCTTTCGCGAATAATCGAGGGGGAGTTCAAGAATAAATCGAGGGTGTTTTCTCTTCTCATTAGCTACGATCCCTTTTGGTGACATATCCTTTTCCTCTTTCTTTTCCCCTTTTTTAAGAGTAGGGGTTTTTGCAAAACCCATGGTAGCCTCCTTGTGAGATCATTTCTCTTTGAAAAGGATGAAAGGTTCTAAAACATTTTTATGCGATCAAAAATTTATAAACATTAATCCTCCTTAGAAAGCTCTGCTGATGGTTCCGTGCGAAGCTTAGATGCTGTTGGGATTTACCTCTTCTTGATCTGGTGATTCCTGTATTGATGATAGGCCTCTCGCTTTGCCACATAAGGATCGAGGGCGTTTTTCTTAAAATCCTCATATTCTCCAATCCTGAAGGAGACATCGTTGATCTGATCATAGGTGCGAAGAGCGAGACCAACCGGCACCGACCTAATAAGGTAAGTCTTAGGATCAAGAAGAATGTCACCCGCGAAACCCAAAGCATCGCGTAGGCTCGAGGCTCCCAGAAATGGCCATTCCATATAGAATACCGGTCCCATTCCCCAAACGCCAAGTGTTTGACCGAAATCTTCATTCTTCTTTTCTATTTCCAGTTCTGTTTTGGCAGGATCCAGGAAGCCAGCCAGACCGAGAGTCGAATTGAGAAGAAAGCGAATGGTTTCGTTTCCAGCGCCTTTAAAATTGGCCTGAAGGAGACAGTTGATCAGTCGAACCGGGGTGGTAAGATTGGAGAAGAAGTTTTTAACTCCGATTCTTACATCTTCTGGGACGACTATCCTATATCCTGAAGCCACAGGTTTCACTGCCCAGAAATAGAGTCTGTCATTGAAATGGAAGAAGAGGCGGTTCAGGGGTTCAAGGGGGTCGGCGATTGTTTCCGATTGCTCCTCTAATTCCAACTCTTCCTCTTTTGAAGGGGGTGTGGAAGACTGTACCAGCAAGAGGGGAAGATCAAAAGGAGAGTCGTAGACGAAGGGTTGGGAGTTGATCATTGCCATTTGCGAAGGGGAAGAAGGATTGGACTCGGAGGGGTTCTCAAATGAGCCTTCAGTTTCTGCTATTGATGTTGAGGTGAAAATGGCACAATCAGGTTCGGCCAAGGCTGGTGTGGCAAACATTAGAACCCACAGAATCAGGACAAGAAAACCTTTCAATATTCCTCCTCAGGGGGATGCGCTATCGTCTCATTTCTGGGTTGATTTATCTTTTAACCGTTTAACCAACTCCGAGTATGAGGATTTGGTGATGATCTCATTGAACTGAGTCCGGTAATTATTGATCAGACTAACCCCTTCCACTGAAAAGTCATAGACGAGCCAGTGTTCCCCTTTTTTCCAGGACCGATATTCGACTTGAATGGTCTGGTCTTTCGCCGTAAAGATCTTTACTCTGATGGAGGCGTAGTTGCCGTCAATCAGCTCATTTTCATAGAGAATCTTATTCCAGGAATAACCTTCAACCTTATTCATATAGACCCGTTCGAGCAACTCCCGAAAAAGTGGTACAAAATCTCTCCGTTCTTCTGGACTCCTCTGAGCCCAGTGCCTTCCAAGGGAGCGGCGAGCCATTTCTTCCCAATCGAAACGTTCGTCCACCGTTTTTAAAATCTTCTCTTTTCTCTCCCGATCTTTTTTGGGAGACTTGAGATGAGGGTCGGAAAGGATGGCCAAGACCTTATCTGTCGTGGCTTTGAGTTGGTCGAGTGGTTCTCCGGTAAGCCCATCACCAACAGTTCCAAAAATGAAGAAGAGAGATAGAACGGATTGAATGAGCGCGATGCGATTCATTTGAGCCACTCCAGTTCTTCAGATCTTTTCAAAGACAAGTTTTGAAATCAATTCTTCAATATCCACTGGTGGAAGGGTCTCACGAATTTTTCCTCCCGGCGGAATAATTTTTTCGGATCCTCCAGGAGTGATTTCAATATACTTTTCTCCGACCAGACCTTTTGTTTTAATCGAAGCTATCGCATCCTCCTGGATCTTTACATCCAAGGGCAGGCTCAAGACAATTCGGGCTTGATAATTTTCAAGGGTGATGCTCTTCACACGTCCCACCTCCACGCCTGCAATGACGATATTTGATCCCACCTTGACCCCTCCGCTGTTGGAGAAGATGGCATAGATTTCATAGCCTTTCCCTCCCACCACTTCTAATTTTCCAAGTTTGATAGAAAGGTATCCCAAGCAGAGGATTCCGACAAGAACGAATAGACCCACAGCCAGCTCAACATCGAATTTTTTCATCGCTTCACCTCTATTGCCCAGTAAATAAAAGTCAAAGGTAAAAAGGTAAACCCCGTTTAGAATTTTTTAACTTTCCAATGGAAAGGTTCACACCCCGATAGAAGCTAAGCTTCGCATGGGGCAAGCAGTGCGGGTTTCTAACGGGGTAAAGGCAAAGAAGCCGGTTTTGTTAATGGGTTAGGTCATTGGTCTTAAAGCATTCACCTTGTCTCTTTCCTTAACCCCCATTGGCATCCTCACCTTAACCTTAGCCTTGACCCATGAAAAATTTTTACCATCCGAGAGTAACGCCATATCATGAATAATTTCTTGCTTTCCTAATAGAGCTTGATAGGACCCTCCAGGCTTCCACTGATGAATTGCTGGACGATTGGATCATCAGAGGAAAGAATCTCTTCCGGTGTGCCGATGAACTGGATGACTCCGTCGTGGAGCATGGCCACCTTCTGGGCAATCTGAAAGATCCTCGATAATTCGTGACTGACAATAATGGCTGTAAATCGGAGTTGTTGATGGACCGAACGAATCAGATCAAGAATGGTGTGAGCGATGACCGGGTCTAAGCCTGTGGTCGGTTCGTCAAAGAGCATGATCTCGGGTTTAGTGATCAAGGCTCGGGCAAATGCGGTCCGCTTCTGCATCCCTCCGCTGAGCTCAGCCGGAAATTTGTTTTCGGCTCCAGTCAACCCTACTTGATCGAGTGCATATAGCACCTTTTCGTAGATCTCTTTCTCACTCAGATTCGTCTTTTCACGAAGTGGAAAGGCCACATTATCAAAGACGGTCAGGGAAGAGAAGAGGGCATTGCCTTGGAAGAGAAAACCGAAACGGCTCCTGAGCTCTTCTCTCTCTTTTCCTTTTAAGCCGCCAATTTCCTTCCCATCGATGAAGACATGGCCCTGGTCGGGTTTCATCAATCCAACGATATGCTTCAGTATGACACTTTTACCCTTGCCACTGCCTCCGATGAGGGCAAGAATTTCGCCCCTTTCTATGGAGAGGGAGACTCCTTTGAGCACGGGAACACCGTTGAATGACTTGTAAATTCCTTCGATCCGGATCATTTTCTTCTCAGAAGAGAAGCGACGTCATGATATAGTCCCAAAAAAGAATCAATACAGAAGAAAGAACCACAGCCTGAGTGGTTGCCTTACTTACCCCCTCGGCTCCAAATCCGGCATGATAACCCTTATAGCAGCAGACCCAAGTAATGATGGCACCGAAGCTGAAGGACTTATAGATTCCCTCTAGGACATCCTCCATCTTCACGTAGTTGGCCATTTCGCCGAAATAAGTACCCTCTCCCATTCCAAGGAGTTTCCCGCCCACGAAATAACCGCCAAAAATCCCGACCACATCGAAGATAGCGGTAAGCAGGGGAAGGGCAATGATCCCTGCGATCAGCTTGGGGACGATGAGATAACGGAAAGGATTGAGGCCCATCAGCTCCATGGCATCCACCTGTTCGCTAATCCGCATGATCCCTATCTCTGCAGTCATGGCTGATCCGGCTCTTCCGGTCACCATGAGGCCAGAAAGGACAGGTCCCAACTCTTTGATAAGCGAGAGGGCGACCATGGGCCCAAGCAGGGCTGTTGAACCAAAGCGATTGAGGGTATAGTATCCTTGAAGACCCAGAACCATTCCTGAGAAGGCACCTGTCAGAAGGATGACCAAGGTCGATTGGTAGCCGATGAACCAGATCTGCCGGATGATCCAGGAAAATTTTAAAGGGGGTGTGACTGCACAGAAAAGGGTATGAAACAGGAAGAGTCCCATTTTACCCATTCCACGTAGCCACGAAAGCGTTAAGAATCCAAGCCTTCTGAGCACAATCATAAAAAAATTATGGCAAATATTATTTCGGATGTCAAAATCTTTTCCTTACGGTCGAGCTTGACAGTGGACTACATAATTCTGCAATTTCTTGATTATTGAGGGTAGTTTTAGTATAGTCCCTTTTGAGTTTGGGATGAATGACGAAGGGGGAGGGATGAGGGAAGAGGGATGGGAGAGGCGAGGGAGGTTTGATGAAGAAGAAATTGGAAGAGCAGGTGGTTCAAAGGTTTCCTTATCGGTGTCCGTATTGTGATCAGGTCGTTTCTTATGATCATTCTAAATTGAAGGAAGGAGAGAATGAGATTCAGTGTCCATTCTGTAAAAAGATATATATCAAAGTCGTTTCAGCTCAGGTGGGGAAAAGGAAGAGAAGATAGATGCTGAGGTCCAGGTCACCACATTTTCGAAATCGGCTTCTCACTCCCATCCAGTATGTGAAAGGGGTCGGACCGAGATTAGCCAAACTCTTTGAGAAGAAAGGAATCCTCACCGTTGAGGATGGCCTCTACTTTCTACCGAGAGCCTATGAGGACCGAAGGCATTTGAAGAAGATTTCTGAACTGAAAGCTGGAAGAAAAGAGACCGGTTTTGGTGAAATCCTGCTTTCAGGAGTGGCCCTTTATCAGAATAACCGGAAGAGGATCTTTGAGGCTGTGGTCGGAGATGGAAGCGGCACGATCACCCTAAAGTGGTTTCGCGGAAATGAGCGGTATCTCCGGGACCGATTTAAGAAGGGTCGCCGGCTCATCTTTTCAGGTGAGGTCAGGTGGTTCAATTATCAAAAGGAGATCCATCACCCGGATGTAGAGATCGTAGAAGGAGATATCGAGGAGGATTACCTTAATTTTAAACGGATCGTCCCAATCTATTCAGAGACTGAAGGGCTCTATCAGAGGACATTGCGGCGTTTGATGAAGACCATTGTGGATGGATATTCGGATGAGCTCTCCAGCCCCATTCCGAAAGAGATTGTGGAACGACAGGACCTGATCGATTTTTCAGAAGCCTTCCGCAGGGTCCATTTCCCGCCGGACGGAGAATCCATCGAAAAGCTCAATCAACAGCGTTCTGACGGACATCGGAGGATCATCTTCGATGAATTTTTCTTTCTTGAATTAGGCCTCGCATTGAGGAAGAAAGGCCTATCCCTCGAAACAGGCATCTCTTTTAAAACGGAAGGAACGCTTTCAAAGAAGCTGATGAGTCAACTTTCTTTTCGATTAACAGGAGCACAGCAAAGGGTGTTAGCAGAGATTGTGGAGGATATGGAGAAATCTACCCCCATGAACCGGCTGATTCAAGGAGACGTAGGTAGTGGTAAGACGATCGTTGCTCTCTTATCGGCACTGCGGGCAGTGGAGTGTGGATTCCAGACCGCCATTATGGCACCGACCGAAGTTTTGGCCGAACAGCATTACCTCACGATCCATCGTTGGGTAGAGCCTTTGGGCGTTCGGGTGGTGCTATTGACGAGCCATATCAAGGGTTCTGAGAGGGAAGAGATTTATGAGCAGATCAGAGGAGGGGAGGTTCAGATCGTCATTGGAACCCATGCAGTGATTCAGGAACAGGTCGAATTTCATCGTCTGGGCCTTGCGATTATTGATGAACAACATAAGTTCGGTGTCGTCCAGAGGGGATTACTAAAGAAGAAGGGAGAAAACCCCGATGTTCTGGTGATGACGGCCACTCCCATTCCCCGAACCCTTGCCATGACACTTTATGGTGATCTGGATATCTCGCTGATCGATGAGATGCCTCCCGGAAGGATGCCTGTGGAGACAAAAGTTTTTCCAGAATCGGGAAGAGGGAGGGTTTACCGGATTGTTGAGGAGGAGGTTAAAAAAGGTCGGCAGGCCTTTATTGTCTATCCGCTGGTAGAGGAGTCTGAGAAGCTTGACCTCAAAGATGCGACCCAGATGGCAGATCATCTTCAAAAAGATGTTTTCCCTCAGTTTCGAATCGGGTTGCTTCATGGCCGGATGAAGAGCGATGAAAAAGAAGCTATGATGATGGAGTTCAAAGAGGGTAAGATTCAGATCTTGGTTGCAACGACCGTCATTGAGGTTGGAATTGATATTCCCAATGCCTCGATCATGGTTGTCGAACATGCAGAGCGGTTTGGTCTCTCTCAACTTCATCAATTAAGGGGGAGGATTGGCCGGGGACAGTATCCTTCCCAATGTATTCTCCTCGCCCAATACCGATCCTCTGAGGAGGCGAGAATTCGTCTTCGCGCCATGGAACAGACAAACGACGGGTTTAAGATTGCCGAGCAGGATCTGGAATTGAGGGGACCAGGCGACTTCTTTGGAATCCGGCAGTCGGGTTTGCCCGATTTCAGAGTGGCCCATATCCTGCGCGACACGCCCATTTTAATTGAAGCCAGAAAGGAAGCCTTCCGTCTAATCCAGAAAGATCCGAACCTGGAAGAACCTTCCCATCAAGGGCTGAGAGAGGTATTGATGAGGCGATGGAAGGGAAGGTTGGAGTTAGCCACGATTGGATGAAACTCAACGATGAAATTGGCAGGATTCAGGGCCAATGGAATTGAAAAGGGGTATAAAGTGTGTTAACCAATGACCATTGAGAAGCTCATGGTTAGGGATAAGGTTAAAGTTTGAATGGAACCTAAATAGAGCGATTCACCCTATCTCACAAGGGAGGCAGGGGCAAACACTTCAAAGAGGGATAATATGGAATTTCACCCAGAGGGTTTAGGTTTTCACCGGATGATGCGTTTGCCGCCCTATATCTTCGGCATTGTCAATCAGCTTAAAATGGAGGCCCGAAGAAGAGGAGAGGATATCATTGATCTGGGCATGGGAAACCCCGATCTGCCCACCCCCAAACATATTGTCAACAAATTGATCGAAGCGGTTAAGAACCCGAGAAATCATCGATACTCTGCATCGAAGGGAATTTATAAGCTTCGCCTGGCTATCACCGATTGGTATCGGAACCGATACGATGTGGACCTTGATCCGGAAACTGAGGCCGTGGTAACGATTGGCGTAAAAGAGGGAATCGGCCATCTCGTTCTGGCAACGCTGGGGCCTGGAGATGTGGTATTAGTGCCTGATCCAACTTATCCCATTCATGCCTATTCGGTTGTTATTGCGGGAGGGGATCTGAGGTCCGTTCCTTTGATGGGGGAGGGCGATTTCTTCGGGAGGTTGGCCACAGCGACGAAGCAGACCTGGCCACATCCCAAGATGCTCATCGTCAGTTTTCCCCATAATCCCACGACCAAAGTCGTTGATCTCGACTTCTTCGAGAGGCTTGTGGAGTTTGCAAGGGATCATCGGCTCATGATCGTCCATGACCTTGCCTATGCCGATATTGTCTTTGATGGATATAGGGCTCCAAGCCTTCTTCAGGTCAAAGGAGCCAAAGAGATCGGAGTCGAGTTTTTTTCTCTCTCAAAAAGTTACAACATGGCTGGCTGGCGGGTTGGATTTGCTGTTGGAAACCAACAGATGATCACTGCACTGGCCAGGCTGAAGAGTTATTTTGACTATGGCACCTTTCAACCCATTCAGATTGCGGCCATCATTGCGCTCAATGAAGATCAGTCCTGCGTTCGAGAGACGGCAGCAATATATCAGAAAAGAAGAGATACCCTCATCCATGGGTTGAAGCGGGTGGGATGGGAGATTGAAAGACCAAAAGGAACGATGTTCGTATGGGCGGAGATCCCAAAACCGTTTCAGAAGATGGGGTCTCTTGACTTTACAAAATTTCTTCTTCGAGAAGGAAAGGTGGCCGTTTCTCCAGGGATCGGTTTCGGAGAGTATGGAGAGGGTTTTGTCCGGTTTGCTCTGGTGGAGAATGAGTCTCGAATCAAACAGGCGGTCAAAGGGATTCAGAAGGCGCTGAGGTAAAGGCTGGAATGTTGGAATAAATGGAGGATTGGAAAGGATGGTTTTATCAAGGAGGTTAAAGAGATTATTTGATAAGGATCCTTATTCCATTTTTTTCAATATTCCATGATACCAGGAAGGATGATACCTGCAGAGGGCGGTGAGTTAAACTGCAGAAAGCATCACGAAAGGGAGTGGGTATGAAGGACATTAAGGTTGGGCTGATCGGTTTTGGAACAGTCGGGTCTGGTGTGGTGAAGATTCTTCAAAAAAACTCCAAACTGATTGAAAAGAGGATGGGCGCAAAGCTGATCTTGAAGAAGGTCGCCGATGTGGATTTAACGACGGATCGTGGAGTGAGGTTAAAACCTGAGATCCTCACGCGGAGAGCCGATGAGGTGATCCAAGATCCTGAAATTGATATTGTCATGGAGCTGGTTGGTGGCATTGAACCTGCCAAGACATTTATTCTTCAAGCAATCCGAAACCGAAAACATATCGTGACCGCCAATAAGGCCCTGTTAGCCCTTCATGGCGATGAGATCTTCAGAGAAGCCAATCGTTTTGGAGTGGATGTGAATTTTGAGGCCTCGGTCGGAGGAGGTATTCCTCTGATTCGCTCAATCAAAGAGGGGCTGGTAGCGAATCGGGTTGAGTCGATCTTTGGAATTCTGAACGGAACCTCCAACTACATCCTTACCAAAATGACGGACGAAGGCAGAGGATTTAAGGATGTGTTAAAGGAAGCCCAGGAAAAGGGATATGCAGAGGCAGATCCGACGTATGATGTTGAGGGAATTGATGCTGCACATAAACTGACGATTCTGATTCGTCTGGCTTTTGGTACGATCATCCGATTTCAAGATGTCTTTATTGGCGGGATCTCAGAGATCACGCCTCTCGATATCCAATTCAGCAAGGAATTCGGTTACCGGATTAAGCTCCTTGCCATTGCGAAGATGGATCAGGGAAGGATAGAAGCGAGGGTCCATCCGACCCTGATTCCTGAGAGTCATCTTTTAGCTACGGTGGGTGGAGTCTTCAATGCCATCTATGTCAAAGGGGATGCGGTTGGTCCTACACTCTTTTATGGTCAAGGGGCTGGACAGATGCCCACTGGAAGCGCTGTGGTGGGCGATCTGGTGGAGTTGGGCAGAAACCTTCTTGCTCGGGCTTCCCAGAGGCGTGTGCCCCCTCTCTCTTTCCAGGAATCGGCCATTGAGAAGTTTCCACTGAAGAAGATTGGCGAGGTGGTGATGCCATTCTATATACGATTTTCAGCCTTAGATCGTCCAGGTGTGCTTTCAAAGATTTCTGGGATTCTGGGAAAGAACAATATTAGCATTTCCTCTGTCATCCAGAAGGGGAGACAGATCAATGGGGCGGTTCCCGTGGTGATGATGACCCACGAAGCGAAGGAGAAGAGTGTGCATCAGGCGCTTAGAGAGATTGATCGGCTAGGAGTCATCTTAGGAAAGACGGTCTTCATCCGTGTCGAGAATGAGCTGGAGTAGTGAGTCAGAAAGTCGAATGGTCTTTTAATCAATTCGTTAAAGAGATTAGACTAACCGGAGATACGACGATGAGATAATTTGAGGAAGAGAATATGTGGCGCGGTGTGATTCGAGAATACCAGGATTATTTGCCAGTTAAAAGAGAAGAGAGTATCGTCACCCTCCTTGAAGGAAACACCCCTCTTATTCCTTCTTTCCGAATCAATAGAGAGATTCTTCCAGGAATAAAGCTCTTTTTCAAATATGAAGGTCTCAATCCGACCGGTTCTTTTAAAGACCGGGGGATGACGGTTGCCGTCTCAATGGCAAGAGAGATGGGGTCAAAAGCCGTTATCTGTGCCTCAACAGGAAACACCTCTGCTTCAGCAGCGGCCTATGCGGCAAGAGCGGGGATGAAGGCCTATGTCCTCATCCCAGAGGGCAAGATCGCTTTAGGGAAGTTATCCCAGGCCATGGCCCATGGTGCGGAGGTGATTCAGATTGAAGGCAATTTTGATGAAGCCCTTCAGATTGTGAGAGAGATTTCGGAGACCGAACCGATCACTTTGGTCAACTCACTTAACCCTTATCGGATTGAAGGTCAGAAGACAGCCGCTTTTGAGGTGGTTGATCATCTGGGCTTCGCACCTACTTATCACTGTCTTCCTGTTGGCAATGCTGGGAATATTACAGCTTACTGGAAAGGGTATAAGGAGTACTGGGAGAAGGGTAGAGCCGATACGCTTCCTAAGATGTTAGGATTTCAAGCCGAAGGGGCGGCGCCCATTGTGAGGGGCAAGGCAGTGGAGAAACCCGAGACGATTGCCACTGCTATCAGGATTGGCAATCCAGCAAGCTGGAAGCAGGCCGAGGCAGCCCGAGATGAATCAGGCGGTTTGATCGATATGGTGAGTGACGAGGAGATCCTTGAGGCCTATCAATTGCTGGCCAGTTTGGAAGGGATTTTTTGCGAACCTGCATCAGCTGCTTCTCTGGCGGGCGTGATCAAACTGCATCGAAAAGGATTTTTCAAAAAGGATGAGACTACTGTTCTGACGATTACCGGTCATGGTTTAAAAGATCCCGACATTGCCATTCGGGTTTCCCAGAAAACGACTTCATTGCCTCCTAAAAAAGAGAAGGTCCTTGAATATCTCAATCTTTGAATGAAGACCGCCCTCATCTATACGGATGCTTATCTTGATTATGATTACGGGCCGATGCATCCATTAAGGATTATCCGGCTCAAGTTGACCTATGAATTGATTAAAGCCTATGGCCTTTTGGATCTACCTTCTGTCCAATTCATTCCAACGATCCCAGCCAAAGAAGAAGATTTAACGCTCTTTCATAGCAAAGATTATATTGCGATTTTGAAGGTGGCCGATGATGGCCACTTGGGCCGGGAGGCTTATGCTTATGGTCTTGGGCCTGGGGATAACCCGATCTTTTCTGGCCTTTTCAAATGGTCACTTCTGGTTACGGGGGCCACCCTCCAGGCAGTTGATTTTGTTGCAGATGGAAAGGGAGGGGTTGCCTTTAATATCGCCGGAGGGCTTCACCATGCGATGCCATCAAGGGCCTCGGGTTTCTGCTATACCAATGATCCAGTGATCGGGATAATGAGGCTTGTGAAGCGTGGGATGAGGGTGGCCTATATTGATCTCGATGCGCATCACGGTGATGGCGTCCAGAAAGCTTTCTATGAGACCGATCAGGTTCTTACGATTTCGCTTCATGAGTCAGGATACTCACTCTTTCCAGGGACAGGGTTTGAGTATGAGATTGGAAATGGAAAGGGAGAGGGATTTTCAGTCAACCTTCCGTTTCCTGCCTATACGGATGATGAAACCTATCTCTGGGCATTTGAGGAGATTGTTCCCGAACTGATCGAATATTTTCGTCCAGATATTATTGTAACTCAATTGGGAGTTGATACCTTCGAGGATGATCCATTGACACACCTTTGTCTTTCAATTTACGGTTTTGAAAAGGTGATTAAGCGGATCAGGGAGCTGTCATACCCATGGTTGGCATTGGGTGGAGGGGGGTATGAGATTTCCAATGTTGCAAGGGCTTGGACATTGGCTTGGGCCCTGATGAACGGAATTAAACTAGAGGAACCTTTACCATATGCCTATGTGGAGCTGGCATCGAAACATGGAGCCCTTGATCGGGAGTTAAAAGGCCAACCACCTAACCCTGATCGTCTCGACAGGAAGACTCGGGAGATCAGAATGGAGATGGAGAGGATTGTCCATTATCTAAAAAGAGCTGTTTTTCCAAAGGTGCGGAGATAGGCATATCCAGATCGTTTTAGTACCGTCATCCTTTTTAATCAAAATCCCTCCTTAAGTTGGCACATCTTTTGCTTCTATTTTCCGATTTTCATTTGACATTTGTAAGTTTATGGTATATTTACATTTTAGGAATTTATTGAGATGGCCAAGGGAATAAAGTATATCGTGATTGTTGGAGATGGGATGGCTGACTATCCTGTAGAGAGCCTCAATGGTAAGACACCGTTGATGGTTGCCAAAACTCCTCATATGGATTGGTTGGCTAAACATGGAAGCGTGGGACTGGTCAGGACCGTCCCAGACGGGTTCAATCCTGGAAGTGAAATTGCAAATCTTTCCATCTTTGGCTACGACCCTCTCAAGTACTATACAGGCAGGGGGCCTTTGGAGGCGGCAAGCCTCGGCGTCACATTGAAGAAGGATGACCTTGCTTTTCGCTGCAATCTCGTCACACTCAAGGCAGAGGGGTCAAAGGTCATCATGGAGGATTTTGCTGCTGGACACCCCTCTGATTCAGAGGCTCATGAGATCATCGTTGATCTCAATCGGGCCATTGGGACCGAGGAGATCCAATTTTATTCCGGCGTGAGTTACCGTCATCTTATGGTGATGAGAAATGGGGCTTCAATAGGTTCGGATATCGAAAGGATCGAATTGACCCCACCCCATGATATTATTGGTCAAGAGATCACTCCCTTTCTCCCCAAAGAGGATGGTCCAGGAAGAAGAATTCTCACTCTCATGAATGAGTCCCAACAATTTCTCAAAGGACATCCGGTCAACCTTGAAAGGAAGGCAAAGGGGCTTCGGCCTGCCAACTCTATCTGGTTATGGGGGCAGGGAAGGGCTCCCCAGATGTTGACCTTAAAGGAACGATTCGGGATTGATGGGTATGTAATTTCAGCGGTCCATCTGATCAAAGGGATTGGAATTCTGGCAGGCTTAGAGGTCCTTCCAGTTCCCGGTATCACTGGATATTTTGATACCAACTATGAGGGTAAAGGAGAATATGGTCTGAGAGGCTTGGAAGAGAGGGATTTTGTCTATATTCATGTGGAGGCTCCTGATGAAGCAGGACATATGGGAGACCCGCTCTTGAAGATCGAAGCCATCGAGTCTTTCGACAAAAAGGTCGTGGGAACGATTCTGAAAGGGATTCACCGATTTGAAAGGGTGAGATTGATGGTCCTGCCCGATCACCCCACGCCATTGAGTGTAAGAACCCATACTTCGGATCCTGTCCCCTTTGTTATCTATTCAACCGATCGATTTGAAACAGGTAATCCCGATGCTGCTTTCGATGAGGTTTTTGCCCAAAAAAGTGGCCTCTTTCTCGAAAGGGGATTTGAGTTAATTGAAAGGTTTTTAACTTCATAATTCAGTGAAACGAAGGGGTTGGTAGAAACCCGTTAGAAGAGCTTCGCCCTTCTAACGAAAGCTCCCACGGGGCATAAAACCCCGTGTTCGCTAAGAAATTAATTAACTCATCCCCGCTGCAAGCGCCGATAGAAGGCAAGCTTCGCACGGGGCAAGCAGCAGGGCTTTCTAACAGGGTAAAGAAGAAAGGGGAGAGAAGAGTTGGTTCATAAGAGAACGAAATATATTTTCATTACGGGAGGGGTTGTCTCCTCACTTGGCAAAGGGCTGGCCTCGTCATCCATCGGAGCCCTTCTCGAACTTCGAGGTTTAAAAGTTACCTTTCTCAAGTTCGACCCCTACATCAATGTCGATCCTGGAACGATGAACCCCTTTCAGCACGGAGAGGTCTATGTGACCGATGACGGGGCAGAGGCCGATCTCGATTTGGGACACTATGAGCGCTATACGAGTATTAAAACCTCGAAGAAGAACAACTACACGACTGGACAGATATACGATTCTGTCATCTCAAAGGAGAGACGGGGAGATTACCTGGGATCCACCGTTCAAGTGATCCCCCATATCACGGATGAGATTAAATCGAAAGTCTTCGACTTGGCCAACGATGTGGATATCGTAATCGTCGAGGTCGGTGGAACCGTGGGCGATATCGAGAGCCTTCCTTTTTTAGAGGCGATCCGTCAGATACGAGGGGATGTTGGTCGGGAGAATACGCTCTATATTCACCTCACCCTCGTTCCCTATATTGAGACAGCCGGCGAACTGAAGACCAAACCGACCCAGCACAGTGTGAAAGAGCTCCGTGAGATCGGTATCCAACCTGACATACTCCTCTGCCGGACTGATCGCCTCCTCTCTCCAGAGATCAAAGGAAAGATTGCGCTCTTCTGCAATGTGGAAAGAGATGCTGTCATTACGGCTAAAGATGTTGATACTGTCTATGAGATGCCCATTGCCTTTCATCAAGAAGGCATTGACGATAAGATCACTGAGAAGTTGAACATCTGGAGCGCTCGTCCCAATCTCTCGGGCTGGGAACGAATCGTCAAACGGATCAAATCCCCGAAATTTGAGACGACGATCGCTGTTGTGGGAAAGTATGTGAGCCTGGTTGAATCGTATAAGAGTTTAACTGAGGCGCTGGTTCACGGCGGAATTGCCAATGATGCAAGAGTCCATCTGAGATATGTGGATTCTGAAAAGATAGAGAAGGAAGGGCCGGATCTTCTGCTCCAAGATGTTGACGGAATCCTCGTGCCCGGAGGGTTTGGGGCAAGAGGGATCAGCGGAAAGATTAGGGCAATCCAATTCGCCCGAGAGAAGAAGTTTCCCTTTTTTGGGATCTGCCTGGGGATGCAATGTGCAGTCATCGAAGTGGCCAGACATTGTGCGGGTTTGAAAAAGGCAAATAGCACAGAATTTGATCCTCGTACGCCCCATCCGGTGATCTTTCTTTTGGAGGAATGGCTGGACCGCGAGCAAAGGATTCAGAAGAGGGATTCAGATACTCCCAAAGGAGGGACGATGAGGCTTGGAGCTTATCCCTGCAGGCTTGAAGAGAAGAGCCTGGCCATGAGTGCATATGGAAAGAAGTTGATCTATGAGAGACATCGCCATCGCTATGAGTTCAACAATGAATATCTCAGGCCTTTAAGCAGAGCAGGGATGGTCTTCAGCGGTACCTCTCCAGACAGGGAATTGGTGGAGATTATTGAATTGAAAGGCCACCCCTGGTTCTTGGGATGTCAGTTTCATCCGGAGTTCAAATCGAAGCCGACCGATCCCCATCCTCTTTTCAAAGAGTTTATCAGGGCATCGCTGAAGAGGAGCAAGAGGTCGAGGAAGTAGAGGGATGGGTGAGAGACGGGGGATGACCGACGAGGGACGACAGACGAAGGATGATGGAGGAGAGGAGAAGAGGTGGATATTAATATCATTGAAGAGGCGAAGCGGGTATTGAGGATTGAGGCCCAGTCGATCCTTGATCTGATGGAGAGAATTGATGAACAGTTTTCTAAAGCGGTGGACATACTCTATCACTGCAAAGGAAGGGTTGTTCTCATGGGAATGGGGAAATCCGGTCTGGTAGGTCGAAAGATTGCATCCACCTTTGCCAGCACTGGAACACCGGCCTTCTTCCTCCATCCTGCGGAGGGGCTGAACGGAGATTTTGGGATGTTAGCCAAAGAAGATGTGGTCATCGGGATTTCCAACAGCGGAGAGACAAGGGAACTTTTAGAAGTTCTCCCCCTCATCAAACGATATGGGAATCAACTGATCGCACTGACCGGCAACCGGAGATCGACCTTAGCAAGAGCTGGAGATGTCTTCCTCGACATTCAGGTCAAAGAAGAGGCCTGTCCTTTGGGTCTTGCACCCACAGCGAGCACAACTGCAACCCTTGCGATTGGAGATGCCTTAGCCATTGCTTTAATGGTGAAGCGGGGATTTAAGAAGGAGGATTTTGCCCTTCTTCATCCAGGAGGAGCGCTGGGGAAGAGGCTTCTCATGAGGGTGGAGGAGTTAATGCATTCTGGAGAGGCTTTTCCAAAGGTATCGGAAGAGACCCTGATGAAGGAAGTGATCTTTGAGATTACGTCGAAACGCCTGGGAGTGACCGCTGTCTGCAATGAAAAGGGAGAACTTGTCGGAGTGATCACGGATGGCGACTTGAGACGGGCGCTTGAGAAATATTCAGATCTCCTCCAGCGAACCGCCTCTGAAGTGATGACGAAGAACCCAAAGTGGATTGAGAAGGATGCCCTTGCTGCAAAGGCGGTCCAGAGGATGGAGGAGTATTCGATCACCTCTCTTTTCGTGTTTGAAAAAGCTGGGGACCGTGTACCGGTTGGGATCATCCACCTTCACGATCTTTTAAAAGCAGGAGTGGTTTAGTCGTATCGTCTCATGGTCTATTAGTTTAGTATTTAATGAGGCGACTATCCGACGATGAGATGAAGCGACGAGGTGCATATGGCAATGATATTGAGAAAAACGAAGATTGCTATTCTGCTTGCGATATTCCTGATAGGGGGAATCGTCTTGGTCAGCCTCTGGGTAAACCTAAGGGAGAGAAATAGGGCGCAGGAGGACGAAAAGGTTTCTAAGATCTCAACAGAAGGAGCTGATCAACGGTTAGAGAAGATCCACCTGGTCGAAGAGAAGCATGGGAAAAAGACGTGGGAGCTTGAGGCCAAAGCGATCTATCAATATCAGGGAGAGGACCTTCTCCTATTGGAGGATGTGAAGGTGACCTATTATGCAAAGGATGGGCGGTCGTTCACGCTTTCTGGAAATCGGGGTAAAGTTCACCAAGTTTCAAAAGACATGGAACTCACAGGTGATGTGCTTCTAAGATCAACCGACGGATACCAGTTAAAGACAGAATCCATATCCTACCGGCATTCAAGCAAACAGGTAAGGACTCCTGATCAGATTGAATTTGTGGGAGAGCAGATCCACCTGACCGGTAAGGGAATGCTGGTCGATATGGAGGCGAAGACTTTTAAGGTCCTCAGTCAGGTGAGGACGCAATGGAAAGGAGGAGGAAGCGTTGAGATCAAAAAAAGGAGTTAGGCCGCCCCACCTTCTGTTTGGGTTTCGGTGTGGATCGCTTTTCTTCCTCCTCTTGGTCGTCTCCCTCTGTTGTTCGTCCGGACAGGCAGAGGAGAAGAAAGGGAGTCCAGCAAAGAGCTTCGGATTTACGTCTTCACGCTCCCCTATTGAGATTACCTCCGACACGGTGGAGGGAGACCAAAAGCAGAATCGGATCACTTTTAAGGGGAACGTCGTTGCCAAACAGGAAGATGCCACCCTTTATGCAAACACAGTGGTTATTCATTACGATTCGGAAATGAAAAGGATAAAGGAGATCATTGCCACCGGAAATGTCAGAGTCGTTCAATTGGATCGCAGAGCGACATGCCAGAAGGTCATATTCTATCAGAACGAGAGTAAGATTGTCCTCGAGGGGGAAGCTGTGATTCGAGAAGGCGACAATGTGGTTCGCGGAGAACGGGTCGTCTACCTGATTGATGAAGAGAGAAGCTATGTGGAGGGAGGCAAGGGAGGCCGGGTTACCACGACCATCATCCCTTCCTCGAAAGAAGAAAGGAAAAAGTAGTTCGGAGTGATGAGTTCGCAGTTCGGAGAAAAGAGTATACTTCGAACTCGAAATTCCGATTTCCAAATTTTTTTTAGGGAGAGACAATGTCTCATCTCCGATGTGAAGAGCTTACGAAATCATTTCGCCATCGTCAGGTGGTGAATCAGGTCAGCGTCGAGATCGAAGGGGGCGAGGTGGTTGGACTGCTGGGTCCCAATGGCGCAGGGAAGACCACCATCTTCTATATGATTGTTGGGCTGCTTCGTCCCAACCGAGGAAGAATCTATCTCAATGGAGAGGAGATTACCTCCCTTCCCATGTATCTGAGGGCGCGAAAAGGGATCGGTTACCTCCCACAGGAACCCTCCGTATTCAGGAAACTGTCCGTGGAAGAGAATTTGATGGCCATTTTGGAGACTTTGCCTCTTTCACGCGAGGAACAGGCTGAGCGGTTAGAGATCCTTTTGAATGAGCTGGGCCTCTCTCCATTGCGAAAGCAAAAAGCCTACAGCCTCTCGGGAGGGGAGCGGCGGAGGGTGGAGATCACGAGAGCCCTTGTTTTATCTCCCTCTTTTATCCTCTTGGATGAACCTTTTGCAGGGATCGATCCCATAGCCGTTCTGGATATTCAGGCCATTGTCCGTCAATTGAAATCGAAGGGTATTGGAATTATAATAACCGATCATAATGTTCGTGAAACATTAGGCGTCTGCGATCGGGCCTATATTTTGAACGAAGGGATTTTATTGGAATCCGGGACGCCAGAGGAGATCGCCCAGAGTCCCAAGGCGAGAAAGATTTACCTGGGAGATGAATTTCGTTTGGATGAGAGATACCCTCAGAGAAGAGAAAAGGTGAAAAAGGCAGATAAGCAGAGCCCTGGCCCTTTATTCAAATAAGATGGTTTTAGAACTTAAGCAGACCCCCAAACTCGTTCAGCAGTTAGTGATAACCCCTCAGCTCCAACAGGCTATTCGGCTTCTTCAACTCACACGGCTGGAACTGGTGGACATGATTAGCCAGGAACTGAAAGAGAATCCCCTTCTTGAGGAGATCGAAGAGAAGGAGTCGCTCGACGAAGAAGACCAGGCAGGGCCCGAAGAGAATGTTGAGGAGCCGGTTCCCAGTATTGAGATGACCTCGGAAGTGAAGGGAGAAGGAGAGGGGGCAGACGAGTTTGATTGGGAAAACTATCTTGAGAATTATAACCTCACCGCTCCAGTTCGGCAGAGAGAACAGGATGGAGAGGAGAGACCCTCTTTCGAAAACTATCTCACGAAAACGACCACCCTTTTTGACCATCTCCATTGGCAACTCCAGCTTTCTAATCTAACCGAAGAAGAACTGGCTGCAGGGACATGGATCATTGGAAACCTCGATGAGGACGGCTATTTCAAGATGTCCCTGGAAGAGGTCAGTGCTGAAGCGGGTTTACCGGTTGAGGGTGTTGAGCGCGTCCTCAAAAAGATACAGCAATTTGATCCAGTTGGTGTGGCTGCCAGAGACTTAAAGGAATGCCTTCTCGTCCAGTTAAGCCAGCTATCCAATCGAGATCCGATTGCAGAAAAGATTATTCAGGAGCATCTCTCCTTATTGAAGAACCGTAACTACCCTGCTATTGCCAAACGTTTGGGTGTCTCGGTCGAGAGGGTGAATCGAGCTGCCTCCCTCATCTCGAGGTTAGAGCCCAAGCCGGGCAGGGCCTATGGGGGCGAGCTCGCCCAAGATATCATTCCTGACGTCTATGTCTATAAAGTAGAGGGTGAATATGTGGTTTCGTTAAATGACGAAGGGGTGCCTCGATTAAGGGTCAATTCCTATTATCGCCGAATCCTTGCGGAAGGCCTCTACGGCCAACCGGATGATCGAAAATATATCCAAGAAAAGTTGCGTTCTGCGCTCTGGTTGATCCGCAGCATTGATCAGCGTCAGAGGACGATTTATAAGGTGGCCAAGAGCATTGTCAAGTTTCAAAAGGACTTTCTGGATCAGGGGATTCAATATCTCAAACCTCTTGTCCTGAGAGATGTGGCAGAGGATATTCAAATGCATGAGTCGACCATCAGCAGGGTCACCAGCAATAAGTATATGCATACCCCCCAAGGAATTTATGAGTTGAAATTTTTCTTCAATGCGGGCATCCCTTCCCTTCAGGGTGAGGTGATGGCTTCTGAGAGTGTAAAGAGCTTGCTCAGGGAGATCATCACCCGGGAAGATCCCAAGAGACCCTACAGTGATCAGAGACTGGTCCAGATGCTGAGAGAGAGAAACATCCATATTGCCCGGAGGACCGTTTCGAAATACCGTGAGACGATGAAGATCCTCTCTTCGAGTGAACGACGAAAGGTCGTGTGAGAAGAGATGGGCAAAGGGCGAACGCGGAGAGACGAAGCACGAGGAGCGAAATGGTTTTTAAACAAGATAAACCCCCTTAGAAGAGCTTTGCCCTTCTAACGGGAATGCTCCCACGGGACATTAAGCCCTGTGTTCGCTAAGAGGGTAATTAACACATCCCCGCTGTAAGCCCCGATAGAAGCCAAGCTTCGCATGGGGGCAAGCGGCAGGGCTTTCTAACGAGGTAAAGGAGAGCGCTGATGCAGATTGCCGTGACGTTCAGACATATGGAGTCCGATGAGGGTGTAAAGGATTATGTGAAAGGAAAAGTCAAACGATTAAAGAAGTTCATTGAAAATCCGAGAGAGGCACATGTCGTACTTTCCGTTGAAAAATTCCGACATTCTGCAGAGCTCACCATCGTTCGAGATGGACTCACCCTTAATAGTGAGGGGAGAGATAGAGATCTCTATGCGGCCATCGATCAGATGGTGGATAAGATGGAACGTCAGATTCGTGAGCGACGCCAAAAGGTGAAGCGGAAGCGGGGGAACCCCTTTCTTCAAGGGATTGAGACCTTCGAGAAAACAGTTTCTGAGAAAAGAATGGGATCAGCCAATATCTCTGCTCTCGTTCGAAGAAGACATATTCCTGCCAAACCCATGTCGATCGAAGAAGCCATGGCTCAATTGAAGCTTTCTGGAGAAGCCATCCTTTTCTTTATCAATTCCCAATCCGGAGAGATGAATGCCCTTCATCGAAAAGATGGCGAGTATGAGTGGATGGAGCCTTCCATCGAATAGGATCGGGGAAGATTTTATCGGAATGGAAGGAGAAGATTGAAGCTTCTTGACTTTCTGAAAGAGGAATGGGTTATTCCGGAACTCCACGGGACGGATAAGCTCTCCGTCCTCAGAGAGCTTTCTGGAGTGCTGACCCAACCCTGCAAGGCCACATCTCCAGAAGAGCTTATCGAGGTTCTTTTAGAGAGGGAGAAACTCGGGTCCACAGGCATCGGAGAAGGGGTAGCGATCCCTCATTGCCGACTAAAAGGGCTCGATCGTTTCTGCATCTCCTTCGGACGTTCTAAGCACGGGGTGGATTTCGATTCGATCGATCAGAAACCTTGCCACCTCTTCTTTATGGTGATGGCACCGGAGAATTCGGCAGTGGAGAATCTTAACCTCTTAGGCCGGATTGCGCGATTGCTGAAAGATCCCTCGTTTAAGAGAAAGCTGATGGGAGCCAAGACCCGGAAAGAGATCTATGAGATCATTTCCGACGAGGATGAACGGTATTAGTTGAAGGAAAGCACCAAATCCCAAATGCCAACAACCAACCGACAGTCTGTTTGGGAACTTGACGATTAGATATTATTTGGTGTTTGGGATTTGGGTTTGGGTGATTCTCTTTCATTGGGATGTTGATCGATTGCGAGTGGAATGGATATAGAATATGAGCGGTCTTGTGGTACAAGAGTTGGAACAGGATAGGGATTATCACCTTGGCCTGACCCTGATGGCAGGGCGGAAGGGATTGAAGAAGAAGATTACCCATCCTCAGGTACAGAAGATGGGATTGGCCATGACCGGTTACACACGATTCATCAATCCCGAAAGGCTCCAGGTTATTGGAAACACAGAGGCGGCATACTTCCGGACTCTTACTCCCGAACTTCAAGAAAAGGTCATCCGGCAGATTTGCGCCATCGGTCTTTCCTGCGTTGTGGTTACGCGAAACCTTGAGATTCCTGAAATTTTTCTCCAGGAGGCAGACGAGAAGGAGATTCCGGTATTTCGGACAAGCCTCAGTTCGACCGATTTTATCGATCGCATTACGAAGTTGTTGGAAGATAAGCTGGCTTCCACACAGAGCCTCCACGGAGTGCTGATGGATGTCTTTGGGGTCGGTGTGCTGTTACTGGGAAAGAGCGGGATTGGGAAGAGTGAATGTGCTCTCGATCTCATTCTACGCGGCCATCGGTTGGTGGCGGACGATATGGTTTCCATTCAGAAGCGTTCTCCCAATGTTCTGGTCGGGAGTGGTTTCGAAGTGATCCGACACCATATGGAGATTCGGGGACTTGGAATCATCAATATCCGGAGCCTCTTTGGGGTGGAGGCCATTCGGGAACGCAAGAAGGTTGAGCTAGTCTTGGAGCTCGTTGAATGGGACAATCAGCAGGAATATGACCGGCTTGGATTTGAGGAGGAGAAGTATACGATTTTAGGGGTGGATCTTCCGATGTTGAGAATCCCTGTGACTCCGGCGAGAAATTTAACAACGATCATCGAAGTCGCTGCGCGCAACCATCTTCTCAAAAAGATGGGATACGATTCCGCACTGGAATTTGAAAAGAAACTCCTTCATCAGATGGCAGAGAAGGGGGAGCATAAACTTGAAGTTGAGGGCGAGGTGGAGTGAAGACCCTTCGGGTGATTCTCATCAGTGGCCTTTCAGGATCAGGAAAGACAACGGCTATCAAGGCGTTAGAGGATATCGGATTCTATTGCGTTGACAATCTTCCCATCCTTCTTTTACCGAAGTTCCTCGAACTCTGCGAGCAGTCCGGAGGGAAAGTCTCAAAGGTGGCCGTGGTGGAGGATATTCGGGGAACAGAATCCTATCCCATCTCCGACCATGAGGGAGTGGATTTCTTTGAGGATTCGAGAAGGATCATCGAATCTCTCCGCAAGGAAGGTTATCCTGTTGAGATTCTCTTCTTGGATTCTTCGGACCCCATTCTGATGCGGCGTTTCAGCGAAACGAGACGTCAGCATCCCTTGGGTCGGGGTGGCTCGATTTTAGAGGGAATCCAGATCGAGAGAAAACAGCTTGCTGGAATACGGGATATGGCCAATCAGGTGATCGACACCTCCCAATTAAATGTCCACGAGCTAAAGGAGAAGATTCAACAATATGCCCAGAAGGATTTGAAGGAAAGCCGGCTGACCGTCACCCTTCTCTCTTTTGGATACAGTTTTGGAGTTCCTTATGAGGCCGATCTGCTCTTCGATGTCCGTTTTTTGCCCAACCCCTATTTTGTGGAAGGGCTGAAGCGACTGAAAGGAGATCATCCGGATATTGAGGCTTATATTTTACACCAAAAGGAATCGATCGAGTTTTTGAATCGAACGCTCGATTTTATTCGATTCCTCCTTCCCTTCTATCTCCGAGAGAGGAGAACCCATCTGACCATTGCGGTGGGGTGTACAGGAGGAAGGCATCGATCGATTGTCATCGTCAACCGGCTGGGGCAGATGTTGCACGAGGAGTTGCTGAAACAGGGCGTGTTCTTATCCGTGCGTCACCGGGACGCAGAGAGAGGGTGATCGAGATGGTCGGAGTCATTGTGGTCACACATTGTCGTCTGGGAGAGGAGCTTATCGCGGCTGCCGAGCTCGTGGTAGGGGAGGAGTTGAAACAGTTTCAGTCCGTATCGATCGATCCCAAGGAAGGATCGGAGGAGATTCGGGAAAAGATCATTTCAGCCATCCGGAAAGTGGAAGGAGGAGAGGGAATATTGATCTTGACCGACATGTATGGAGGGACTCCGTCAAATATCAGCCTCTCTTTTCTGGAGGAGAAGAAGGTTGAGGTCATCACCGGTGTTAACCTGCCGATGTTGCTAAAATTGGCAACCTACCGGAACGATATGGACCTTGAAAGATTGGCCGTCTTTATCACGGATTATGGCCAGCGAAATATCAATCTGGCCAGCGAGGTGCTAAAGAAGCGAGTGGAAAAGAAGTAGACTGAGATTTAAAACTGTTCCCGATGAGGAACATCGGGAAGGAGACGGACGAAAAGAAGAGATGGAAGTTCAGTCGTTTACCATTAAAAATAAGTTAGGACTTCATGCGAGGGCAGCAGCGTTATTGGTGAAGACGGCCAACCGATTCGTTTCAGAAGTGAGCCTTGAGAAGGATGGGTTGGTCGTCAACGGAAAATCGATCATGGGGATTCTGATGTTAGCTGCCACCAAGGGAACACGGATTACACTTAAGGTGGAAGGGAAGGATGAGATCCAGGCAATCCAGACTCTGGGCAAACTGTTCGAAAATAAATTCGGTGAGGAATGAGGATGGCTATTCAGCAACAGATCAATAAGGTCATCCATGGCATTGGCGCTTCACCTGGGATCGTTAGCGGAAGGGCTTATCTGGTAGAACGGTACAAAGTTCGCCTACCCCAGAAGAGAATCGAGCCCTCCCGTGTGGATGAGGAAGTGGAGCGGTTTCTCAAGGCGATTGAGGAGGCGAAGAACCAGTTGAAGGAGGTCAAAGAGAGCATCTTGGATCCAGAGGTGAGGCAGCATGCTTTTATCCTCGATGTCCACCTGATGATACTGGACGATCAGATGTTGATCCAGAACACGATCGACAATATCCGTAAGAGGAAGGTCAATTCCGAGTGGGCCCTGGACCTCACCCTTGAAAAAATGGATTCTGCCTTTAAAACGATTGAGGATGAATATCTGAGAGAACGCCGAAGCGACCTCCATTATGTCTCAGCAAGGATTTTCCGAAACCTCATGGGGAAAAAGCATGATGATATCACCAAGATCAAAGGAAAGGTGATCGTGGTGGCTCATGATCTCTCTCCTGCAGATACCCTTCAGATGCAATTAAGCCAGGTAGCAGGATTCATCACAGACATTGGTGGTAAGGTGTCCCATACGGCCATTCTGGCTCGGTCATTGGGCATACCCGCTGTGGTGGGTTTGGAGGTCGCCACCTCCCTGATCAATGGGGGAGATCTTTTAATCATTGATGGCGAGACCGGAGAGGTGGTGATCAATCCGACTGAAGAGACCTCCAAATCCTTTTTTGAAAGAAGAAAGCGGATCAAATCCATGGAAAGGGAGGTTTTGAAGTATGCCTCTCTACCGGCGGAGACCAGGGATGGCGTCCGAATTCATCTTCAAGCCAATATCGAAATGGTCGAAGAGATTTCTTCGGCAAAAAGCCATGGGGCGGAGGGGATCGGGCTCTACCGGACAGAGATCCTCTATCTCAATCGAAAGAATCTGCCCACAGAGGAAGAACATTATCAGACGTATCGAAAGTTGGTGGAGAACATCTCCCCAGGTACGGTCACCATTCGCACCTTGGACATCGGAGGCGATAAATTCCTTGACGGGTATCAAAAAGGTAACGAGATGAACCCTGCCATGGGGCTGAGAGCCATCCGGTTCAGTATCCGGGAGACCGATATCTTTAAGGCCCAATTGAGGGGAGTCTTGCGCGCCAGCGCGCACGGTAAGCTCAAGATCCTCTTCCCGATGATCTCGGGCATCGAGGAGATCCGAAGGGCCAAAGCGATCTTAGAAGAAGAGAAGAAGGGATTGGCCAAGGCCAGAATTCCTTTTGACCGTGGGGTCAAGATTGGAGCGATGATTGAAATTCCCTCTGCTTCAGTCATAGCAGACATCCTGGCCCGTGAGGTTGATTTCTTCAGCATTGGGACGAATGATCTCATCCAATATGCGCTGGCCGTGGATCGGATCAACGAACATGTCTCCTATCTTTATGAACCCCTTCATCCAGCTATTTTGAGAATCATCCGGAGCGTGGTCCAGTCTGCCAAAAACGCTGGGATTCCCACCGCAATTTGCGGAGAGATGGCTGCGGTGCCTTCTTATGTGTTAGTCTTAATGGGGTTGGGCTTGGAGGAATTTAGCATGCATCCGATTGCCATCCCTAAGGTGAAAAGGGCACTGCGAATGGTGAGGGCCGAAGAGACGAAGACACTGGTCGAGCGATTATTCCAGTTTTCAACCCCAACGGAAATCAAACGCTATGTCCGAAAATGGATGGCCGAAAGATTTCCGGAGGAATTTTTTAAGTTAATTGCAGAGGATTTGAAAACATAGATTTTAAGAAGTGGAAGGGATAGAAGATCGATCATTCTAACGTGGAAAACCAAAGGAGGAGAGCATTATGTCGATGACCAATTTTTTATTCACCTCAGAATCGGTCACTGAGGGACATCCGGACAAGGTGGCCGATCAGATCTCCGATGCTATTCTGGATGCCATTATTGAACAGGATCCGAAGGCTCGGGTGGCCTGTGAGACGATGGTGACCACAGGAATGGCTATCATTGCAGGCGAAATCTCGACTTCCTGCTATGTGCATATGCCTGCCATTGTTCGAGAGACCATCAAAGAGATTGGATACAATGATTCTGCCATGGGGTTTGATTGGGAGACCTGCGCGGTGATCACTTCGATTGATGAACAGTCGCCCGACATACGGATGGGAGTGGATGAGACAGAGGACCATGAGCAGGGAGCAGGCGATCAAGGGTTGATGTTCGGCTATGCCTGCAATGAGACACCTGAATTGATGCCCATGCCGATCATCTTCGCCCATCGGCTGACCCGAAGGTTAGCTGAGGTGAGAAAGAAAGGAATTCTCGATTTTCTCAGACCGGACGGGAAATCTCAGGTGACGATCCAGTATATCAATAATAGACCGACGAGGGTCGATTCGGTGGTGATTGCCGCACAGCATTCGGAAAAGGTGAGCAACGAAACCTTAAGAGAAGGGATTATCGAAGAAGTGATCTTTAAGGTGATTCCTCCAGAATTACGAGATAAGAACACCAAATATTATATCAACACCACTGGAAGATTTGTCCACGGAGGTCCCAAGGCGGACTGCGGTTTAACGGGTAGAAAGATCATCGTTGACACATACGGCGGTGTGGGAAGTCATGGGGGAGGTTGCTTTTCAGGGAAGGATCCATCGAAGATGGACCGAGGAGCCTCCTATATGGCCAGACATGTGGCCAAGAACATTGTTGCTGCAGGATTGGCCGAGAAATGTGAAGTCCAAATCGCCTATACCATTGGAAAGGCAAAACCGGTCTCTTTTATGATCGATACAGCCGGTACCTATAAAGTCCCTCCGGATGAGATCGCAAAGATCGCCATGGAACTTTTCGACCTGAGGCCCAAAGCCATCATTCAATATCTCGACCTTCTCAAGCCCATCTATAAACGGACCGCCTGCTATGGCCACTTTGGTCGAAACGAGCCTGGATTTACTTGGGAAAGCACCCATCGAGCCGAAGAGCTTAAAAGAGCGGCTGGATTGTAATCTTAAGAGATGGGGAGTAGGGCGATTGGGAAATAAAATTCCAAATGACAAATTCCAAATCCCAAATAATCTCCAATCATCCAATCCGAAACGAATCTGTTTGGGATTTGGATTTCGGGAGTTGGGATTTCAGTGCTGAGGTCAATTCATGGGTCTGGGAAATATGGATTACGATATTAAAGACATATCACTGGCGGAGAAGGGCAGGCTGCGGATGGAGTGGGCAGAGATGGCCATGCCTGTTTTGAAACTGATCCGGGATCGTTTCGATCAGGAGAAGCCCCTTCAAGGCGTCCGACTCTCAGCTTGCCTCCATGTGACAACGGAGACAGCGGTTTTGGTAAGGACTCTATTGGCGGGAGGTGCAGAGGTTGCGCTCTGTGCTTCGAATCCCCTAAGCACACAGGATGATGTCGCTGCTTACCTGGTCAAGGCGTTAAAAGTTCCTGTCTACGCCATCAAAGGCGAAGATAGCGAGACCTATTATGCGCATATCCAGAAGGCGCTCGCTTTTTGTCCCCATCTTACTATGGACGATGGAGCGGACCTGGTCTCTTCTTTCCACTTCATTGCCCTTGAAAAATGGGAGGAGCTCATCCCCTCATTGAGAAACTGGGCCCAAGGGCTTCCATTGGCCAAGAGGGAGGAGATGCTTAAGGGACTCATCGGCGGAACTGAAGAGACGACCACCGGAGTGATACGGCTGCGAAGCATGGAGCGGAACAAGGTGCTGAGATTTCCAGTGATTGCTGTCAACGATGCGGAGACAAAGCACTTCTTTGACAATCGCTATGGAACCGGACAGTCCACCATTGATGGCATTCTTCGGGCGACCAACAGGCTGATGGCAGGATCGAACTTTGTCGTCTCCGGTTATGGCTGGTGTGGAAAAGGGCTTGCTATGAGAGCCAAGGGAATGGGAGCCAATGTCATCGTGACTGAGGTCAGTCCTCTGAGGGCCCTTGAGGCGGTCATGGATGGGTATCGCGTGATGACCATTTCCGAGGCGGCTGAGATCGGAGAAATCTTCTGTACGGTCTCGGGCAATACGAGTGTGATCCGTAAGGAACACTTTCTGAAGATGAAAGATGGTGCCATCGTTGCCAATTCGGGCCACTTTAATGTCGAACTTGATCTGAACGGACTCAATGAGATCACCGTCAGGAGAAAAGCGATTCGCGACTTCGTCGAAGAGTTTCAGATCGAAAATGGTCGAAGGATCTATGTCTTAGGGGAGGGCCGACTGATCAACCTCGCCTCGGCTGAAGGCCATCCCTCCAGCGTGATGGATATGAGTTTTGCCAATCAGGCCCTTTCAGCGGAGTATCTGGTGAAACATCATCAGAGTCTGGAAAAGAAGGTCTACCCTGTTCCAGAAAGCATTGATCAAGAGATCGCACGGATCAAACTCCGGTCCATGGGAATTGAAATCGATCAACTCACAGAAGAACAGGCGTATTATCTGACATCTTGGGAGCAAGGGACATGAGAAAATTGAAAAAGGGATGGGGATGGTTTCTTCTCATTTTCATCTTCCTCTTAGGTGGATTTGCCCTTTATCGTGGATGGGCGCTCACGCAGAAGAAGGCTCCGCCTCAGAGAACCAAACGGCCAGAGATCCCAGTCCAGGTCTCTCCTATCCTTTCGAAGCCTCTGACCTATTCGATCACAATGACCGGAGATATCGCTCCCCTGATGCAGGTCGATCTCTTTCCAAAGGTCTCTGGATATCTTGAACGGATCTATGTCAATCTTGGAGATTCGGTCAAACAGGGGCAGACCGTTGCTCAGATTGACCGCACGGACTACCTCCAGAAGGTGAGAGAGGCTGAGGCTCGTGTCGCTCAGGCAAGGGCCAATCTGATGGATCTCGAAGCAGGAGCCAGGGCAGAGGAGCTCCGACAGGCTGAGGAGGTTGTGCGGGGAGCCCAATCCCGTTTTGAAAATGCAAGGCTTCATCGTGAGCGAATGGAAGCTCTCTATAAGAGGCAGGTGATCTCCAAGAAAGAATGGGATGTTGCGGAGATGGAATATACGGTTGCAGAAGCCCAACTTGCCTCGAGCCGAGAAAATCTGAAGTTGCTCAAGCAGGGAGCGAGGCAGGAGGTAAGGGAGGCGAGTCAGGCGAAGCTGAAGGAGGCTGAAGCAATCCTTTCACAAGAGAGGATTCGCCTTCAACATACGCAGATCATCGCTCCCTTTTCAGGCCAGATCAGCAGGAAATATGTGGATGCAGGAGCCTTAGTCTCTTCTTCCACACCTATTGTGAACCTCGTCCACACAGAAACCGTTAAAGTGACAGCCCATGTGCTCGAAAAGGATATCCCTCTGCTCAAGATAGGGATGAAGGGAAAGGTGAGGACCGAATCGTTTCCTGGAAGGATCTTTGAGGGTAAGATCGCACGGATCAGCAGTGTCCTCGACCCCTCCACCCGCACCCTACAGGCAGAGATCGAAGTTTCCAATTCCGAGCGATTGCTTAAACCGAGCATGTTTGCACGAATCGAGGTTGTTCTCTCTGAGAAGCCCCGGGCACTTGTCGTTCCGAAATATGCGATCGTCTTAGAAGGTGGGTCAAAGGCTATCTTCATCGTGCAAGAAAATCAGGCGGTCCGGCGACCGGTGGTAACGGGTATTGAGCAGGAGCAGTATGTGGAGATCCTCGAAGGGGTTTCTGAGGGAGAGCAGGTGATCGTCAAGGGACAGGAGTTGGTCAAAGATCGCTCTCCAGTTCGGGTAGTCGGAGGGAGTTAAGAATCCATGGATCTCATCCGAGGCTCTCTCAAAAATCCGGTAGCCAGGTTCATGGTGGCTATCGCCATCATCCTTTTGGGTGTCATTGCCTTTTCCAACCTTGCTATTGATCTTTTCCCTGAGATTTCTTACCCCATTGTCTCGGTGGTGACCGACTATCCTGGAGCAAGTCCAGAAGATGTCGAGATCAGCATCACGAGGCTTGTTGAAAAGAGGGTCAGCCGCCTCCAAAATGTCCGGCATGTTTCTTCTCGATCCAGAGAAGGATCTTCAGTGGTCACAATTGAATTCTACTGGGGGACAGACCTCGATATTGCCTCCACCGATATTCAACGAAACCTCAATGAGATCTTAGACCTCTTTCCGGAGGAGGCAAAACAGCCCATCATCATTAAATTTGATCCTTCACAAATTGCCGTCATTGTCCTTTCCATTACTGGCCCTATGGAATATTACGAGTTGCGGGAGCTGAGTGAAGATTTTATTGCTCCAAGGCTGGAGAGTCTGAAAGGCGTTGCCTCAGCCAATGTCTTCGGCGGTCTGGTGAGGGAGATCTCGGTGGATGTGGAACGGTCAAAATTGGAGAGGCTCAACCTTCCTTTGGATCGCGTGGCTCAGGCAGTCAAGGCAGGCTATATGGATCGGCCTGGAGGAAGCCTCAATACAGGGAAGAGGGAGTATAGCATCCGCACCACAGGACGTTCTCCGGAAATTAAGGACCTCGAAGAAGTCATTGTTTCACACCAGAATGGAGTTCCGATCCGCATCAGAGACATCGGACGAGTAAGGGAAGGGTATGAGGATGTTCAGGCCGAGGTCTTTGTGAATGGTATGAAAGGAGTTGTCATAGGAGTCCAGAAACAGATCGGCGGGAATACGGTTGCTGTTGTGGATCAGGTCCTGAAGGCCCTTCCACAAATTCAGAAAGAACTTCCCAAAGGGGTCTCCATCGAAGTGGTGGCTGATCAGTCCACGTTCATCCGCAAATCGATTCGAAACCTTCAGAAGGAGGCGATGATGGGAGCCCTTTTGGCCGTTATCATCATCCTCCTCTTCTTGAGAAACGTGACCAGCACAGTGATCATTGCCCACTCCATCCCACTCTCCATCATTGCCACCTTTGTCCTTCTCCATTTTGGGAAATTCACCCTCAACATCATGACCTTGGGAGGTTTGGCCTTAGGTGTTGGACGCTTAGTCGATGATGCCATTGTGGTCCTTGAAAATATCAACCGGCATCTGGAACGGGGGGAATCGCCAGAAGAAGCTTCCTACAGAGGGGCCTCTGAGGTGAGCAAACCCGTGATTGCCGCGACTATCACCAGCATCATCGTCTTTCTTCCATTGGCTTTTGTGAAGGGGATTGCAGCACTCTTATTCGTACAGATGGCCTATACGGTTGCCTTCTCACTTCTTGCCTCGCTTTTCGATTCGCTGACACTCATTCCCCTTCTTACGGCTAAGTTTCTTCGTCCCAAAAAGAAGGCAGAGGGAGAACCCTCATGGGGTCAGAAGATTCTTCTTAAAACACAACCTTTCTTCACATGGCTCGATCAACTCTATCAGAATACCCTCCAATTCTCTCTCTCCCATCGTAAACTGGTCGTCGCAGGAGTGGTTTGTATTTTTACTGGGTCGCTCTTTCTGATTCCATTGCTGGGAACAGAATTCTTCCCACCTTCGGATGAGGGCCAGGTGAGGATGGCGATGCGGCTCCCTGTAGGTTCGACCCTTGAAGAGACAAAGAAGGTGGCTCAAGAGGTAGAAGAGATTATCTTTTCAGACGTTCCGGAACTGAAATCGCTCTGGTTAAGGGCAGGAACCGGTCGGGGAAGGGCAGTGATCTTTGGAGGTCGGTTTGCGGGTCCCCATACAGGAACAGCCTCACTCATGCTCGTTGATCAATCAGAAAGGGAACGTTCTTCAGATAGGATTGCCCAGTCTCTGCGAGAGAAAGTGAGAAATATTCCAGGTGCCAGAATCTTTGTCTCTCCAGGCGGGATTATCTCCAGAGTCATCACCTTTGGCTCCGATGACCCGATCAGCGTGGAGATCTTGGGATTCGATATTGAGAAGGGGAGCCAACTGGCAAGGGAGGTGGAGACGATCCTCCGGGGAGTTCGTGGCGTCACTGACATACAGATCGGTCGCGAGGAAGGACTGCCCGAGTATCAGATTCGTTTCAGACAGGACCGCTTGTCTGCGTTGGGGCTCACCACTTCACGGGTTGCCGAAAATGTCAGGGGAGCGATCGAAGGCATCGAAGCCTCCATCTATATTGACCCCCAAACAGGTCGGGAGCGTCAGATCCGAGTCCGGCTGCGTGAAGAAGATAGGACGCATCCAGAAGACCTGTATCGGCTTCCTGTTCCGGTCTCTGGGGGCAAGGTGGTTCCATTGGAGAATGTGGCTGAAGTGGTGAGGACGAGCGCCCCTGCCCAATTGGAGAGGAAGTATCAACAGAGGGTCGTCTTTGTCACAGCCAATACAAGCGGTAGAGATCTCGGATCGATTGCCTCTGAGATTGAGGAGAAGATTTCAAAGATGAAGATTCCAGAGGGCTTCTCCGTTCAACTCAAAGGAACGCGGGAAGAACAGAAAGAGGCTTTTCAGACGCTCATTTTTGCTTTAGCCTTAGCGATTGTTCTGGTCTATATGGTTCTGGCTTCTCAATTTGCCTCTCTGCTCCATCCGTTTTTGATCATGTTCTCCGTGCCGCTTGGGATCATCGGCGTCATCTGGGCCCTCTTCCTCACCGGGAATACATTAAGCGTCATCTCTTTCATCGGAGTCATCATGATGGTGGGCATCGTCGTGAGCAATGCCATCATTCTGATTGACTACATCAACCGTCTCCGGAAGGAGGAAGGGATGGGTTTAAAAGAGGCCATCGTGCAGGGAGGCAGGGTGAGACTCAGGCCAATCCTTATGACCTCTTTCACAACGGTCTTTGGTCTGACGCCAATGGCCCTTGGATTTGGAGAAGGCGCTGAAGCCAATGCCTCTCTGGCCATTGCTGTGATCGGAGGCCTCGCCGTTTCCATGTTCCTCACGTTGGTCTTTATTCCCACGCTCTATTTTATCGTGGAGAAAAGAAGGCTTAAGAAGACCGTTCGGAGTTATTAGTTCGTAGTTCGGAGATAGAAACTCCCAACTCCAAACTTCTATATGATTCCACGCCGAAAGACCCGCCAGATATCAATCGGCTCTGTTAAGATCGGAGGGGATGCCCCCATCTCGATCCAGTCCATGACCAAGACCGATACCCGAGATGTTAGGAAGACAGTCAACCAGATCCGCCGCCTTGAGGAAGCAGGATGCCAAATCATCCGGGTGGCCGTTCTGGATGAGGAAGCAGCCCAGGCCATTGCCCAGATTAAGAAGAAGGTCAATATTCCCCTGATTGCGGATATCCATTTCAACTACAAGTTGGCTCTGAAGGCAATGGGATATGGGGCGGATGGGCTTCGGATCAATCCAGGGAACATCGGTGGGAGAGAAGGGTTAAAGATGATCGTCAATGAGGCAAAACATCGTTCTATTCCAATTCGTATCGGAGTGAATGCCGGTTCTCTTGAGAAAAACTTACTGAAACGTTTCAACGGACCAACCCCGGAAGCGATGGTATGGAGTGCACTTCAGACGATTCAATATCTGGAGGACCTCCATTTTCATCTCATCAAGGTCTCTTTAAAGGCATCCGATGTCTTGAGGACAGTGGAAGCCTATCGTCTCTTTTCAAAGAGATCGGATTATCCCCTCCATGTCGGGATCACAGAGGCAGGAAAGGGTTCAGGGGCAGTGGTCAAATCAGCCATTGGCATTGGGCTTCTTCTGAGCGAAGGGATCGGTGATACGATTCGAGTCTCATTGACCGGAGATCCAGTCGAGGAAGTCCATGTGGGTTACGAAATATTGAGGGCTTTGAAGATTCGGGAGAGGGGAATTGAGATCATCTCCTGTCCGACCTGTGGCCGGTGTGAAGTCGATCTGCTCCGACTGATAGAGAGGGTCGAGAGAGGGGTTAAAGAGATCACTGTTCCAATGACCGTTGCGATCATGGGGTGCGTGGTCAATGGTCCGGGTGAGGCCAGAGAGGCCGACATTGGAATTGCCGGAGGGAAAGGGGTTGGGCTCCTTTTCAAAAAGGGAAAGGTCATCAGAACGGTGAAGGATGCCGAATCTGTATCGGTCCTTTTGAGAGAGATACGTGAAATGGCAGAAGAACGACGAGCGGCGATGAGGGACGATGGACGACAGACGATAAAAGACATGCAGTTGATCGTCTAACGTTTATTGTTCATGGTTGACCTTGAGTTTCTTCCATACATGATAGATTCGGTGCAGGACTGTGAAGTGGGTGAGAATGGCGAGGATCCAAAGGATGGGTTCCATCCAGTTGAAAAGGGCACCCATCGAGAGGAGAATGATCCTTTCCGCCCTCTCCATCAGGCCGATATGGCAGGAGACCTGAAGGGCCTCTGCTTTGGCCCGGACATAGGGGATGAGAGCGGTTCCGATGGCGACCACTGAAGTGAGAATGACCAGAGAGGACTCTCCTTTTGCGTGATAAGAGATGGCTATGGCCATCAGTAGGAGCAGATCCGAATATCTGTCCATCACCGAATCAAAAAAACTTCCGAAAGTTGTCACCTTTCCCAAACTCCTGGCAACCACACCATCCAGAAGATCGAAAATGCCCGAAAGGATAATGGCGAAGCCCGCTAAAAGCCAGCCTCCTTTAAGAATCAGCCATGAAGCAGCAAGGGTTGCGAAGAATCCGAGTAGGGTGAGGAGGTTGGGATTGCCCCATTCTCCAAAGATTTTTTTTAATGGAGGGTAGAGGTAAGAATCGAGCCGATGTCCGAGTTTGTCGCTGAGCATATCGTGACATTGAGATTAACATTTTTTATTGAAAAGTCAATCGAACCATATTATACTATTCGCCCAAAGAATCAAAAAAAGAGAGATGAAGGAGGAAGGAAAGAGCATGTCAACACAGGTCATTTCCCAAACGGAATTGAAGACGCTCACCCTGAAGGGCAGGGGAAAGGTAAGAGATATCTATGATCTCGGAGAGAGACTTCTCATCGTAGCCACAGATCGGATCTCGGCCTTCGATGTGGTCATGCCCAATCCTATTCCGGATAAGGGGAGGGTATTGACCCAGCTCTCCATATTCTGGTTCGACCTCACGAAAGAGATCGTTCCCAATCATCTTGTATCCACCCAAGTCAAGGATTTTCCAAAGGAATGCCATCCTTACGAAGAGATGCTGAAAGACCGTTCGATGTTGGTCGTCAAGACAGAAGTCCTCCCAGTGGAGTGTATCGTAAGGGGATACCTTTCCGGGTCCGGTTGGGAGGACTATAAGAAGACAGGAGCTGTTTGTGGTATTGCGCTTCCCAAGGGATTGGTCGAATCCTCAAAATTGGAAGACCCAATTTTCACTCCTTCCACCAAA
>CAKZKY010000528.1 GCA_937124575.1 uncultured Pseudomonadota bacterium
GAGGTTGACCGGGTGAACGTCGAGGCCGTTTGGGTTTTCGTCCCCGTCCCGAGTAAGCAGGAACTTGCACCTTAGGCTGTTTGAGAAAAACTTGAGTATCGGAGCGTACATCGGCAAAGTAGTAAACCCCTTCGGGTAGAGAGTTCAGGAAATGAGCATCAGAACCAAAGGTCGCATCACAGCCTATCCACTGAGCGGGAAACAATTTTGTTTGGTGGACCTGGTGGATCAATTCCAGAGCAATCTCAATCTTGGTCTTAAATCTCAAATCCTTAGGCACCAGGTTATCTTTTCGTCGCTGCGCATATTCTGGGGAGAACCAGATCTCCGGCATATAGAGTCGCCCTGCGAGCAGCCCATAACCTTTTTCGCTGGAGTAGCCAACAAAGACACCGGACTGACAGTTTTCCACCTTACCGATTGCGCCGCAATACTGCCGAGAAACGCCCACGGATTCTTTGCCCTTTTTGACAAACTCGGAACTGTCCACATTGATCATGCCCTGGGGGTCGGCGATCAGAGGCGAGAGCAGGATTTGATGTTTCAACTTCATCGCTTCATGATCCCAGTGGTAGGTCTTCATAAACCGTTGCAGGGATCGAACTTCGCCTTGTCCCAGGAATTCGAGGGCAATGGGTTCTACGGACTTGGCAGGCATATTGCTCATCAGCCCAGAGAGGTAGCTTAAGCCTAATGGATGCTGCTCGACGCGGCCAAAGCAGTCATGAAACTGTTCATGAAATCTGACCAGCTCTTTGGCCATGGCTTTAACATCTTTTTCCGTAAGCGTCACCCAGGGAACGAGTTGTGGATTCCAGTGGGCATGGTTTAAAATCATCTTTAGCTCCTCCACTTTCTCTAAGGATGGTGGAGGACGATGAAACAGAGGCTTGGGCTCGCAACCAATGATCTCTCTAAAACGAGGCTCTAAGACATAGAGATAGACCTCCTTCATCGAACCGTGATGAACATAGCCGGCTCCATCTTTGCCGTAACCTTGGGTATGACCAATGAAGAGCCAATTGGCCGCTTTATAGCTGGTCCCTTTAAATCGGGAGGGATCCACAAAGGTTTCCAAAAGCCACAAAGGCTGATGGAACTGTTGCTCCCAGTCACGGGGTAATCGGCGAATGTTGAGGGAAAGCACGTGGGAAGCCAAATGAGGCACC
>CAKZKY010000529.1 GCA_937124575.1 uncultured Pseudomonadota bacterium
CAGCCTCTTACCTCGGCTTCGGGAAACCCTTTTCCCACCATGGTCTTTACATAGTTTTCGATGACTGGTTCAACAGCGGCTCGCCACCTTGCCGCCTCCTCCGGAGAGAGCTCAGAAAATTCTACACCCTTCTCCACTCCATATTCTCTGCCGACAAAATCTACGGCATTCCACATGGCAATGTATTGTTCCTTGTATTCCCCAACAAGGCCATCAAAGATAGGTTTGATGTCTGCCGGCAACTTGGCATAGCTGTCTTTGTTCATGACCAGATAAAATGGAAAGGGATTGGTGATTTGCCAGACGGAAATGGTATATTTGACAACCTCAGCAAATCGGAACGTTCGAAGCGTTTCAAAGTTTGATGCCTCGCCATCAATCACGCCTTTTGAAATGGCGTCATAAACTTCAGGCATTGGAGTAGGAGCAGGGGTTCCGCCCAAAGCCTTAATCACGTCGCCAGCAACTCCAGGCGCTCTAATGGTGAGACCTTTGAGGTCTTCCAGTTTGCGGATCGGTTTTTTAGCCGTCGCGATGGCGCTGGGCGGAGACGTGTTCATCCAGAGCACCCTGACCGCATCAAATTCCTTGGGTCGAAACTGTCTGTAAAAATCATTCATCACCTGACCGCTTACCCATGCGCTGGGATAGCCCAGTGGCAGACCGATGGCTTCGGTCACCGGCATGCGGCCTGTGGTGTAATAAACATGGGAATAACCGATATCCGCAATTCCCCTTGATACACCATCAAACATCGCCACAGGAGAAACCAATGAGCCTCCGGCGAAGAAATCGGCCTTGACCTGCCCGCCGGTTCGCTTTTCTAATTCACGGCAGAATTCTTCTAACAATGTGGATTGGCTTGCCGGCGCAGGAAAATAAGTGGCTACCTTTAATCTTACAGCCTGCGCATGAGCCATTCCAGAAAACAAAACAGATGCCAAAAACCCCACACAAAAAGCCGTTACCAAAATTACCCTAAATACTTTCTTCTGTTTCATTTTTCATTCCTCCTCTCTTAATGAATGGTTGAAGATTGGATAAAAGACCTGTTCCCCTGCTCCGATACCCTTTTGCCTTGATAGAGATGTTCTGCTTCTGCCCCAAGCTTAATAGAGACCTGTCTGGCAAGATTTGCCACAGCGCTTCCATATTCCCGAATCTTGCTTTCAGAGAAAGTTCCCATTAGAATGAGGCATCCGATGAGTTTATCCCGATGGGCAAACAGGGGAGCGCTTACCACATTGACTCCAGGGGTGATTTCTCCAATATCCTGAGCGAAGCCCGATTCCCTGCATTGTTTTAGCTCTTCTCTAAGACGATCTAACTGCAGATGCGATGGCTCCCTGTAGAAATAAGTTTTCTTTTTAGAGAGAATTTTTTCCCTTTCGGTCTCCGGCATAAACGCAACGATTGATTTCCCGTGAGCCCCCAGAGTGATATGGAAGCGATGCCCCAGCTTCACGGTGAAACCAATGTTATGACTTCCCTCATGTTTGCCCACTACGATCACATGCTCACCGTCAATTAAGCCGAAAAGAGCTGTTCCATTTGTCGCTGTGGCGAGGGACTGAAGGAACGGTGAAACCACTTCTGGGTAGCGCAGGTGATCGAGGAAATGGCGGGCTAATGAGAGAAGTTCAGGTCCAAGGGAGTAGGTCTTCGTGTGAGGATCTTTTTCCACCAGCCTAAATTTAGCACAGGTATTCAGGATAGAGAACCCTTTACTTTTGTGAATGGCGACTTCTCTGCATATTTCAGTCAGCCCTAATTTATGATTCGAATTTTTACTCAAACACAGCAGGATCCGGCAAGCCTGCTCTACAGCGGGAACCGTTGAATGGTAGGATAGGACCTTTTTATTAGCTTTTTTGACTTTCTCTACGGTGTGTTTCAAGATAGGTGATCCCTTGGTTGACGTTCTGTATAGAGAACACTGTTTTAAAAAGCAATGGCATTTTAACGAAACAAACTTTTATTGTCAAGAAAAAACTCTCAATATTTTTAAAACTGCAATTCTATGATTTTCAAAAGGATTAGATAGGCTTTCTAACAGGACCTACAGGAGTTAAGATTTCTCTTCTTCGGTGATACACTCATCAAGAATCCGGACTGCCTCATCGATCTCTTCCTTTTGGATGATGAGAGGAGGAGCGAATTCAAGAGCCTGCCCCATGGTCTTAATGAGTAGGCCTTTCTTCTTGGCACGATCGGTAATTCGGACAACCCGACTAGGGGGGAAAGGAGATTTTTTCTTCCTGTCGAGTGTGAAATCCATGCCTGCCCACAGTCCGGTGCCTCTCACTTCTCCGACGATGGAATGGGACTCCAGTAATTTTAGCTGGTCTAAAAAGTAGTTTCCCATCTCAAAGGAGCGTTCGATTAGATTTTCGTCCTTCAAGATCTCAATATTTTTGAGTGCAACAGAACAGGCGACCGGATGGTTCGAGTAGGTATGAAGATGGTGAAAAATTTCGATTGGCTCCATGACCTGATCCGTGCATCCCGTTGCACCGAGAGGGAGATAGCCACTTGAGATCCCTTTGGCCATGGTGAGAAGATCCGGTTGAATCCCGTAGTGATCGATTCCAAACCATCTTCCAGTCCTTCCAAATCCGCAGATCACTTCATCAATAATAAGGAGGATTCCATAACGATCACAGATTTCCCGTATGATTTTCCAATATTCTTTGGGTGGGGCATACGCTCCAAAGCCCTGTTGGATGGGTTCGCCGATAAAGGCGGAGATCTGTTGAGGGTCTTCAAACTGGACGATCCGTTCGATATCCCTGGCACAGAGGAGATCACAGGCAGGGTAGGTGAGATGAAAAGGGCAACGATAACAATAAGGTGATTCCACGAATACGGTTCCCGGCGAGAGAGGCTCCATGATCTGCCGCATGGGAAGCACTGTGCCCAGGGCATTTAATGCTCCACCCGTGACTCCATGATAGGCTCCCCGTCTGGAGATGATCTTATAACGTTTTTTATCTCCTCTGAAATAATGATAGTGTTTAGCAAGTTTAATGGCTGATTCCACAGCTTCGGAGCCGCTTGAAACGAAGAAGAATTGGTTGATCGCTCCCGGGGCGATCTTAGATAGCATTTCTGCCAGTTTTAGAGCGGGGTCGTTTGCGTATTCCATCGGCGTGAAGTAGCAGAGTTTAACTAATTGGTCATAGGCCGCCTGAGCGATTTCCTTGCGACCATAGCCCACATGAACAGGCCGGGTCATCCCAGCTTCGAGATCGAGATAACGCTTTCCGTCCTGATCGAAGACCCAAACGCCTTCCCCTTTCATGACCACTGTAAGACCGTCTTTGATCCGGTCTCTATGCGTCCTTGCCAGGATGAGATGGTTTGCTGGATTTGTTTTTCCGTTCATTCATTTTCTCCTTTTGTTGTTAATCCTTGAATTCAGAATAAGTCACTCCCTCTGCCCCCTCTTAGCTTAAGAGGGAATATCCCTCCCCTTGAGATAAGGGGAGGAAGGTAGGGTTATGAATCATTGTATGTATTAGAGGCGGTAAAATAAATAGGCCATTCTGAGAATCTTATCAACTCCAAATTCCCGGGATTTTTTCATTGCAGAATGGGCAACGGCCATCTTTAATGGCGTTCTTTAACATAATGAAATGGCTCCGTTCAATCAGCTTTTTATTGCATTTAGAGCAATAGGTACTATTGGCAGGATGGCCGATTACATTTCCGACATAGATATACTTTAAACCCTCTGCCTTGGCGGTTTCATAAGCCTGTTCGAGTGTTCGGATGGGGGTATGGGGAAGATGGGTCATCTTATATTGAGGGGAAAATCGTGTGAAGTGAATCGGTGTCTCCTGTCCGAGATTTTCTATAATCCATCGGCACATCTTTCGGATGTCACTCATGTCATCATTGAGGGTTGGGATAATGAGGTTGACGATTTCGAGGTGTTTACCGGATTGCCGAATGGTTTTAAGAGTCTCCAAAACGGGTTCAATCTTTGCCTCTGAAATGTCTCGGTAGAATTTTGGGTTGAAGGATTTTAAGTCCACGGTCACGCCATCCAAAAATTTGAGGAGCTCCATCATCGGTTCTTTTGCCATGCCTCCATTCGTATGGCAGAGGGTGAGAAGGCCTTTCTTCTTGGCGATCCGGACCACATCATACATCAATTCGAAAAAGACTGTTGGCTCGTTGATGCTGTGGGAGATGGAACGGCATCCCTGTTTTAAGGTCTCTTTCACAATCTCTTCAGGAGTCGATTTGAAAGACCGAATCTGTTCTGGGGCAGACTGAGAGATCGTCCAGTTCTGGCAATGTTTGCATCGGAAATTGCAGGATGCGGTATAGACACAGAGGTTCTTATGACCAGGAACCATATGATACATGGGCTCTAATTCAATGGGGTCTATCTGAAGTCCGGCAGGCTGTGCATAGACAAGGCTTCGTAGTTCCCCTTTCTGGTTTTCCCTAACACGACAGAATCCCCTACGGCCTTCTGGGATGGTGCACCTACGAAAGCAGAGCTCACAGTAAACCAGATTTTGATCCCCTTTTTTATAAAACATGGCCTTGGGTTCCATGAGATGCTTGGCAGAGGCGAGGTGGCCGGAGGCCGGGGAGGCTGCAACCAGCGACACGCCATAGAACAGAGAATTTTTTAGAAAATTTCGACGATTCAGGGTTATGTCCATTGACCAGCCACCATAAAGTTGCAGAACTTACATTTTCCATTGGTCACATTCATCTCAAGGATATCAAAATGGGTCCGATGGATGATCCTTCGGCCACAAGATGGGCAGAAGGTCGAATTCCGGAGATGACCCGGAACATTCCCAATATAAACATACCGCAAACCATTTCGGATGGCAATCTCATAGGCTTTTTCGAGAGTTGAGACAGGTGTCGGAGAGAGATGGGTCAATTTATAATTGGGAAAGAAACGGGTAAAGTGGATGGGTGTGTCAATCCCGAGGTTTTCCTTGAGCCATCTGCACATTTGGTCAATCATCTTTGGATCGTCATTTAACGTAGGGATGATGAGATTGACGATCTCAAGCCAGGTACGGTTCTTTTTGACAGTCGCAATGGATTCGAGCACTGGCTTAAGGGATGCAGAACAGATCTCTGAATAAAATTCTTCGCTAAACCCTTTTAGGTCAATCTTGACAGCATCGAGGACGTCAAGGAGCTTCTGTAAGGGTTCTCGGTTGATGTAGCCATTTGAGACGATCGAAGTCTTGATTCCGTGTTTTTTAGCCTGGAGGGAGATATCATAGATATATTCATAATAAACCGTGGGCTCCGTATAGGTAAAGGAGATGGAGTCAAGCCGATGTTTTTTTGTTTCCCGTATGATTTCGTCAGGTGAGTAGTTGGCGTGTGATAACTCTTCCACACTCTTCTGGGAGAGATGCCAGTTGTGGCAATATTTGCAACGGAGGTTGCAGCTGGCACAGGTGAGACAGAGCCTGAAATGGCCAGGAGCAAAATGATAAAGAGGCGCCTTCTCAATCGGCCCGATGTCAACGACTGCGGGTTTTCCATAAACGAGTGTGATCAATTTCCCTTTCTGATTTTCACGGTTTCTACAAAAACCTCTTTTACCATCAGCAAGGGTGCACTCTCTCGGACAAAGCAGACACTGGACGGTTTGAGCATCAAGGTTTTTGTAAAACATCGCTTCTTTAGAAATAGGTTTTCCAGATGCTTCGTCATTCATCAATGGTGAGGATTTCATGCCAGAAATGATCACGGCCATCGCTTTAAGAAATTTTCTTCGATCTAACATTTAAGGAAAAACCCTTTATGGGATTGAACGCTTTTCATCTTTGGTGCACGCCTAACAGTCATTAGCGGCCGAATAATAAGCTTTACCAATAACAACCCATGACCAATATAGGGGAAAATAAAT